>NZ_JBVBZF010000275.1:0-4724 GCF_057447755.1 Fusibacter sp.
ATTAATCAACATGTCAATAATGTATCTTATCTCAAGTGGGCACTAGACAGCTTGCCTTATGAGTATATTAAGGAAAAGTCACCAAGTCGATTACAAGTCATCTATAAAAAAGAGGTTTTCATTGATGAGACCATTAGTGTGTTTACAGAAGTTGATGGCCTTGAAACAAGACATATCCTCCATAATTGTCACGGTCAGGAATGTGTCAAGATTAAGTTGAATTGGTTGTAATGAAGAAGTCCTAGATAGAACTAAATATTTGATAACACCCACTATTTGATGCTCATTTGTAGATTCGGGAACACATAAAAGGACCTTAAAGGATAAGGTCCTTTTTTTATAGAGCATTCGTCTTCATCTTGCCTAGAGCGAGGATGATCAACCTGTGAAAAGTGGTTAAATCAGAAGAGTAACGGTAAAAAGGTTTTAGGGTTAAAAGAATGTATGTCTTAGCTTATGTGATAATACGCTTTGCCCATTTTTTTGAGCGCACGCGTGGTGTACCTAAAATGACCTTTGTAACCTCTTCGAGTGAGACCATGGCCACAACATAATAAACAGGAAAGTGGAGGACAAAACCGCTGAAAAAGGCAAGTGGTACACCAATTAGCCAGACGCAGCTCACTTCAAGGAGCATTGAAAACATGGTATCACCGCCGCTTCTGAATGTGCCAATGATGATAATGGTGCTGTAAAATTTAAAGGGCATAAAAAGGGCCATAATGCGCATTGTATTCACTGTAATTCGACTTACCTCTGGCGTGAGATTGAAAAATGTATGAATCATAAAGGGTGCTGAAATAATAATACAAAGACCAATAAAAGCCCCCAACAAGAGTGAAAGTGTCAGAAATCTTGTGTTGTAATCTATGGCCTCATCAATCTTGTTAGCGCCTAAGAGGTTGCCAAGCATAACAGAGGAAGCATTGCCAAGGCCAAAGCTCGCCACCATAAAGAGGCTGTTGATGATGTTGGAAATCTGTACAGAGGCCATGGCATCTGTGCCAATATGAGCATAGACATAGGCATAGGTGGTCATACCCAGTGCCCAAAAGGTTTCGTTTAGGATTACTGGGAAAGCTGTCTTAAAAACTTGCTTAACAGTCTCGAATTTAACCTTGAAAAAGTCTTTAAACTTAACGGCAAGCACAGGACTACCGGTATAAATGTTATAAAGTATGATGCTAAGCTCTACAATTCTTGCGATGAGTGTTGCAATTGCGGCCCCTTCGACACCATAAGCCTTAAAGCCAAAATGACCAAAAATTAAGGCGTAGTTCAAAATCGTATTGAGAATCAAAGAGAAAGCACTTGCGTACATTGGAAGCTTGGCTCTCCCGATGCTTCTGGAAGAAAATCCATATGAAAAACTAAGTGCGGTCAATACATAACTCATGCTCACAATTTTAAGATACTTGGAACCCAAGAGTATCACAGCAGGATCATTTGAAAAAAGGTCCAATATTCCAGTGGCATTAAAGAAGGACATGCCCAAAAAGATACTGGAAACAATTAAGCCGAATGATATGCCAATGACCATGACGTGTTTAATTTTTTCAAGTTCCTTGTTTCCCCAATATTGTGCTATGTAAATGCTAACACCGCTATAAGTTCCAAATAACATGAGTGTCATTAAAAAGAAAACTTGATTAGCCAGTCCTACAGCGGCAATATTTGTTGCGCCAAGTCTGCCGATCATGACATTGTCCACCAGATTGAGTGACGCCGAAATCATCTGTTGTAGAACGATTGGAATGGCAATGCCAAACAAGGTCTGATAAAAGGTTTTGTTTTGCTTGTAACGAAGTGAAATCATGATGCCTCCTATAATGTTAGTAACCCTAAATAGATTATACATTTTATAGTCTGCAAGATAAAGAATTTTAAATTTCCTTGTGTTTGATTTGCAATCTATTATACAATGGACTTGTATAATGTTTCATGTAGGAATGGGCAATATTATATAGAGGTGATTAGATGAAAAAGAATAAGATATTAATAGTAGATGACGAAATCCATATTTTAGAGCTTTTAAAGTACAATTTGGAAAGCAATGGTTTTGATGTAATCCAAGCGGAATCGGGCGAAGAAGCGATGGCACTCATTGAAACACAAACCCTTGACGGCGTCATTTTGGATTTAATGTTGCCGGGTATTGACGGAATTGAAGTTTTACGTAGAATTAGGCAATCGGAATTTTCAAGACTACCTGTGATTATGCTCACTGCTAAGAATGAAGAAATTGATGCTGTAATTGGGCTTGAAATGGGTGCGGATGACTACATCGGTAAACCCTTCAGAACCAGAGAGCTTATATCGAGAGTCAAAGCCGTTTTGAGAAGAGCTGAGCTTAGAGACCAACCTGCAAGCACGAATCTAGTAATCAATAAAGAGGGCTTATCCATCAATACTGAGACACATCAGATTTTCAAAGATGGCCTTGAGCTTATATTGACCCTAAAAGAGTTCGAACTCCTTGAGAAATTGATGAAATCACCAGGAAGAGTTTATACAAGGGAAGAACTTCTCGAATCCATTTGGGGTTATGATTATGTTGGTGAAACGAGAACTGTAGATGTTCATATCAGACAGCTTCGCAAAAAAGTTGAAGAGGATGACAAGAATCCAGAACTTATTTTAACCGTGCGTGGTATTGGCTATAAGTTCAAACAATAGGCATCTAAAAATATGATATTCTTCCACATGACTACAAGGAGCATTAAATGAGAAAAAAGATTTTGGGAACTTTTATTATCGTCATCACAATTTTGACCTTCTCTTTCGTGATGATTACAAATAACTCATTGATCAGTGCTATGCTTATTCAGCATGAAACAAATTTGACCAATGAAGTGAGAATGACTGAGGATTTATTAAAGGCTTCATATCAAAGCAACTTTGATTTTCAGGCATTTTGTGAGGATATACATGATCGGGTAAACGCCAGAGTAACCATTATAAATGGGGAAGGTATTGTCTTAGCCGATTCTGATGAAGATCCTAAAGTGATGAACAATCACCTCAACAGAGAAGAAATTATTGAGACAAATGAAACGGGTCAACCGGCAACCGCTAAGCGATTTAGCAATACCCTAAAGACCGATTACTTATATGTAGCACAAAAGACAAACATTGAAGGGGCTAATTATTTCATCAGAATATCAAAACCATTGATTGATATTGACTCGATTACCAAGACCGTGAGAAGTTATTCAGTTATGGCCATTATCTTTACGGCCTTGATGGCTGTTTTTATTTCCTTCATTATTACACGAAGAATTACTGGCCCCCTATATCAGTTGACAGAAGCAGCAAATTTAATCGCAAATGGGGAGTATGGCAAGAAAATCTACAACCAGTCAAAGGATCAAATTGGACTCTTAACGGATTCCTTCAATCTGATGAGTAAAAATCTTGAAAAGTCCATCAGGGATATTACAAGCCGTAATATTGAACTTGAGTCAATCTTAAACAGCATGATCAATGGCATTATTGCCATAGATAAAAATCGAAATATTTTAATGATCAATAAGATCAGTTTTGAAATATTGAATTTACCAGAAGATTATGTCGTGGAAAATGAGTCCATGTATAAAATCATTCGAAATGATGAAGTTGCTGAAATGGTGGAAATTTCCATGAAACAGGGCATTTCTCAGATTAAAGAGTTACAGTATGTCCACCTTGATAAGATTTTAAGGATTTACATCAATCCTATTCGTACAGCAAATAGTGAAATTATTGGCAGCATCGTCGTTATTCAAGACGTCACACAAATTCGAAAATTAGAGCAGATGCGAAGTGATTTTGTATCGAATGTCTCCCATGAGCTTAAAACACCTTTAACTTCCATCAAAGGTTTTGTAGACACACTAAAACAAGGTGCTATTAAGGATCACGACACTGCCATGAGATTCCTTGATATCATAGAGATTGAATCAGATCGTTTACATCGATTGATTACTGATATTTTACTTCTTTCTGAAATTGAAAGTATGGATCGAGAGAGTGACCAGTCTGAAGCACATCTTGAAGAAGTTTTAGAAGATGTTTTTGAAATGCTAAAATATAAGGCTGATGAAAAGAAATTGGTGTTAAAATCCAATGTCAATGGTGAGTTTATCATCAATGCCAACAGAGACCGCATAAAGCAAATGTTTATTAACCTCATTGATAATGCCATAAAATACACTGAAAAAGGCCGGGTAGAGGTCACCATTACAGAGAAAAATCCTTGGATTCAGATTCTCGTACGCGATACCGGTATTGGCTTTTCAGAAGTTCATAAGGAGAGACTCTTTGAACGTTTCTATAGAGTGGACAAAGGAAGAAGTCGTTCACAAGGTGGCACAGGTCTAGGTTTATCTATCGTCAAGCATATTGTCCTTTTATATAAGGGAAAAATATCCGTGGAGAGTACACCGGGGCAGGGCACCACTTTTGAGATCCTCCTACCCAACAAAATTGTCATGGATAAATTGAGTCGATAAATAACTTAGGCCTTATGACACAGCAAAGGCATTTAGTAACAGGCCATGGCACATGATAGCAAGCTAAGGCGAATCGTCGCAAGTGAAGACACATAATAAAAAGCGAAAGCAAATAATACCAAACAAAAGCAAATAATACAAAACTAAAGCACATCATAAGAAGCGAAAGCACGCATGGATAAACCATGTGTGCTTTTTTGTTGCATATCATTAGGCCTTATCCAGCTTTGAGCA
>NZ_JBVBZF010000276.1:0-4663 GCF_057447755.1 Fusibacter sp.
GATGGAACAAGCTAATAAAAAGAAACAGCAGGCAGAGATTGATTATCAATATAAGAATAAGACTGTTGAGGATTTTGGTCTCTTTTCTGAAATAGAGGGTTATGTTGCAGATATTTATTATGAAGAAGGCGAACTTATTCCTCAAGGCTATCCAGCAATTACCATTAGAAGCACAAATCAAATCGCAAAGGTCAACCTATCACTTGATGATATTAAGCGCATTTCAATTAATGATGTGGCAAGTGTTATCATAGAAGATAAAACATACAAAGGGATTGTATCGCATATTGATCTTGTTCCAAATCAAACGACACGTACTTATGGGGTAGAAATCGAAATTGACACAGATGAATCCTTTTTATTGGGACAGGATTGCCACATAGAAATTGAAGATGAAGCTCAAGAGGGAATATGGCTGAATATAAATGAGATCATGAATGATGGTGCAGATTATGTATTCGTCGTTAAAGATGGTAGAGCCTTTAGAAAAAACATAAGACCCTTTGATATTTTCGAGAACAAAGTTAGGGTAGAGGGTCTTAGCTCGGGAGATATCGTCATTATAGAAGGCAAAAATACACTTACGGAAGGTTACAAAGTTATTATAGAAGGTGATCAAAATGAATAGGATGATTCAAAATGCAATCAAAGAGCGAAAGGTAACCATTTTGCTATCCTTCTTTATATTAATCTTTGGTGTATATGCCTATTATTTTGTACCAAAGCAAGAGAACCCAGATACTACGGGTCCAGCAGCGCAAGTTATTTATACATTCCCAGGTGCTTCAGCAAAGGATGTCGAAGAACTTGTTACAAAGCCAGTAGAGGATGCAGTTGCTAAACTGGAAGGTATTGATTATATTGAATCATACTCTTATGATAATGTTTCCATTGTAATCGTCATGCTGGACTATAACGTCGATTATAAAGAGCAATGGGCTAAGTTAAGTACAGAGCTTGATCATTTGAAAACTGATTTACCGGATGGCGTAAATGAACCAGATTTTGATACAGAACTCACGAAAACCGCAGGAATTATTTTAGCCCTAACAGGTGATGATTATAATTATGACCAGTTGGCTGGCTTTGCCAAGGTTTATAAAGAGGCTCTGATTAAAGTAGATGGCATAAAGGAAGTTGATATTGATGGGGAGCTTGAAAAAAACATTGTCATAGAAATTAACAATAAAAAATTAAGTGATACCCCCCTGTCCAATAATGATTTATATGATTTGATAAGAGCACAAAATGTTGTGATCCCATCAGGGTCAATTCAAACTGAACAGGGAAAAATCAACGTAAAAGTGCCAAAATCCTTTGAATCTCTAAGAGATATTGAGCAAATGATAGTTTATATATCTGAAGAGGATGGTAGCATTGTAAGGCTTTCAGATATTGCAAATGTCTATTTTGACTATGATGAAAACAGTGTTAAATACAGATACAATCAAAAAGATGCTGTATTGATGACAGCCTATTTTCAAGAAAATCAAAATGTGATTTTAGTGGGTAAGGAAGTCAGAAAAGTTATTAACAGAGAAAATAAAATGCTACCACAATCATTAAACATTAATGAAGTTCTTTTTTTACCAAAAGACGTAGACGCCTCTGTGGGTAATTTTATCAACAATTTAATTCAAGGTGTAATTTTAGTAGTGGTTGTTGTATTCTTCGGTATGGGCGCAAGAAACTCTATAATTGTATCAATGACCATACCACTTTGTATAGCAGCAACATTCATTAGTATGAGCCTACTCGATATTGATGTTCAGCAGGTTTCAATTGCAGCACTGATCATATCCCTTGGAATTTTAGTAGATAACTCAATTGTCATCAGTGATGCAATTCAAGTAAAAATTAACGAAGGAATTGAGCCATCCGAAGCTTCATTCTTTGGCGCTAAGGAACAGGCAATTCCGGTATTATCATCAACGCTTACGACGATTGCAGCATTTGCCCCTTTGATGTCGTTACCGGGGGAAGCAGGAGAATTTGCCAAATCATTACCAGAGGTCGTGATTATAGCCTTGGTATCATCTTTTATAGTGGCAATGTTGGTTACGCCGGCTTTGGCGAGTAAGTTTTTTAAACCTCAGAACTCAGAAAAGGACCACTTAGCAGGGATCACAAACCTATATCGTAAAATGGTGAGAACTAACATTGAATATCCAATGCGTTCAATCATTGTCATCGTAATGCTTCTTGTGGTTTCGATGGGTCTAACCCGATTCATTGGTGTTAGAATGTTCCCTTATGTAGATAAGGATATCATTTACTTTAATATCCAATCAGAAGTTTCTGGGGATTCAGAATATACGCAGAAGCTGGTTGAAGAAGTTGAAAAAATCCTGCAAAATGAACCTGAAATCATTAGTACAACGAGCTCTATTGCTGGTGGATTGCCTAGGTTTTATATGACGGCAGGATTAGTACCACCATCAAGTGACAAGGGCCAACTTTTCTGTGAATTTGACTTGAGTGCGGGAAATCGCTTTAAAAACAGAGGCGAACTTTGGCAATATCTGCAAGAGAAAATGGACAGGGAGTTCGTTGGTGGCGACTGTACGGTTAACCTTTTGGAAATCAATATTCCAGGACCAACCATTGATGTAAAAATCTCTGGTCGAAATTTGGATGAAATTAATTCAGTCGCAAATCAAATCTATAACGAATTATCACAATATCCAGGTACTATGAACGTAAAAAACAATCAATCTGACTATAAGTATCAATATGTGATTGACGTTGACGATGAAAAGGCCAGTATGCTTGGGTTATCAAAGTTTGATATACAATATCAAATTAATTTAGCACTTAATGGTTCGAAGGCAAGTGTTATGAAATCCAATGGAAAAGAGTATGATTTGATTTTGAAATCCGATATTGATCAAATAGAAGATATTGAAAATTTGCAAATTAAGTCAAGTTACACCAATGCCAAATTATATGTTAAACAGTTTGCAAAGGTAGGCATTAAAGAAGAATTGACCTCGATAAAGCGTTATGATAGAGAAGCGCTTGTGAGTGTTACTGCAAAAGTAAAATCTGGTTTTGGTTCTAGCGAAATTCAAAATGACATCCAAAACTTCATTGAAAACGAGGTGGATACTTCAGCTGTTTCAATAAGTTATGGTGGAGACAAGGAAACTATGTCGAAATATATGTCTGGACTCGCAATGGCATCTATATTTGCACTTGTCATCGTCTACATTATCTTATTGATACAATTTAACTCATTAAAGCAGCCCTTTATTATCTTGGCGACGATTCCTTTATCTGCTATTGGCATTATACTGAGTCTACTCCTCACTGGAACTAATTTTACATTTACCGTTGGTTTGGGTGGTGCGAGCTTGATTGGTATCGTGGTTAACAATGCAATCCTTTTGATTGAGTATATCAATCGTGCAAGAAAAGAAGGGTTAGACGTTAAGGAAGCCTGCTTTGATTCGGTAGAAAAGCGTATGAGGCCAATTCTCTTAAGTTCAGTAACGACGATATTTGGCTTGTTACCACTTGTATTCGCCAATAGTTCCTTCTTCACGCCAATGGCGATTGCCTTGGTAGGTGGCTTGCTAATCTCGACAATTTTAACCCTAACCGTTATACCGACAATCTATTATATATTAGAGCGTTAGTAGGGATAAGCATCAAAAAAACAACATTTGAGGCATTTCAAGATGATTCAAGCAATTTTCACTGACGTTGTTTAATGCTGAACACTCCTCATCGCAGCTTTTGGCTCAAACTTTATTGTATATAATCATTTAACGCCAAAACCTTGTTTTACCACCTCCAACCGCTTTGAAAACGCTTACTCAAAGTTGGATGAAAACTAATGAAATACAATAAAAAGCACCTGTTCGAACTTGAACAGGTGCTTTTATAGTATATTATAGTGATCATTCAGCTCAGATTAATGATGGTCTACTTGTGAAAATCTGTAAGATGAAAAACGTATAATCAAAATAAGCTAAGGGTGTTAAAGACTTGTCTGTTGATCATATGCCATTAAATTTCAAAGACGGTATAGCCATAAGCGTTAATTATTTTAGTTTCCTTAAATTGATGATAGCGTTTGCCTTTCCCATAGTTCAAATGTTGATGACCATGTACCATGAATTTAGGTTGATATTTATCCAGTAGTTTTATGAAACTCTTAAAGCCAATATGTGCTTGGTCAGTACCATCTCCAATGCCATAAGCCGGTGAGTGTGTTAAGAGTATGTCAAATCCCTTTCTAAACTTGATACGTAATTTAGAGAGTCGCCATGCCATTTCTCTTTCAGTGAACTGAAAGGGTCCACCTGTATATTTCATACAACCACCAATGCCTGCAATTCTGATATTTTTATAGGTATAAACTCTATCATCAATACAAATGCATCCCCCTGGTGGGTCCTTGATAAAGCGCTTATCATGATTGCCATGAATATAGAGTACTGGGCAAGGAAAGACAGTTGCTACAAACGACAAGTAATTAGCATTTAGATCGCCTGCAGCTAATACCAAATCAATATCCACAAAGTTTTTGGGATCAAAATAATCATAAATATATTTACTTTCTACATCTGAAATCGCTAAAATTTTCATAGGTCTCCTATCCTCTAGATAGTTTACCACATTATATTTTATTTGAATATGTCTTTCTTTTGGTTTTGTA
>NZ_JBVBZF010000277.1:0-4663 GCF_057447755.1 Fusibacter sp.
CCGTTAATTTCATTGGTATATTGACTATGGGCATGACCACCGAAAATAACATCAAATTGAGGGAATTTTTCAGCAACGAGATCAATACCGTCATAACCGTGTTCGCCTTCAGGACCGATATGGTAAGCACCGACGAGGACGTCGTATTTACCTTCAAGTTCAGCTAAGACTTTTCCAGTTTCTTCGATGACATCTGTAAACTTTAGGCCAGCAAAGTGCTCAGGTGTACTAGCTTCCCAAATTGGTACATTTGGTGGCATCATACCGACTACTGCAACTCTGACACCTTGAATGTCAAAAATTTTGTATGGTGCAACAAAACGATCGCCTGTCGCTTCTTTATAAATATTTGAAGCTAATACACTACCGTTAAATCCAGCGATGTTTTTGTTAAGGAAATCCATGCTGAAGTTAAACTCATGATTACCGAGGACCCATGCATCGTAGCCAATCATATTCATGGCTTGGATCATTGGATGTACTGGCAAATCATTAAATAGCTCAGAACTATTGTCTTGCAATGTATCACCACAATCAAATAGAATTGAGTTTGGGTTTTGAGCTTTAAGTGTCTTGACCACAGTTGCAATTTTAGCGAGTCCGGCATCAGAATCAGGTGAATCTGTTGCATACTCGTAAGGATAGATACGACCGTGTAAGTCACTGGTTCCTAGGATCGAAATGTTGATTTCTTCATCAGCTGCAAACGCTGCAAATGGAATCGTAGTGAACATTAAGACCAGTGTCAATAAAATCGACAATTTTCTTTTCATTTTTTACCTCCCGTAGTTTTTAGTAACCCCAAAAAGTCCATATTATGGATAATATGATTATATCAAAAAAAAAGAAAATTCAATCAATTTAACAAACGTTTTATGATAATTTAACAAGCCCTGCTACAATCAAGTTTACATAAGAAATGAATAAGTCCTAAAGCCAATTAAGTAAGCCAATTAATCCATGGATTTATAAAATACTTTGTATAAAAGTCACAAAAAATATTGAAAAAAATTAACATCTTTTCAGATGTTTTTAATTGAATTGCAATCATATAGACACAAGCTAGACATATTTAGGCATTATAATAGATAGGTAACATAAGACTATAACAAAAGAAAGCGAGGATAGGTTTAAAAAATCTATATTTAAGTATGAAGAGAAAATTAATTATTGGTATTACAGTGTTTTCATTACTCATGTCAGGGTGTCAAGCAAAAGCAATTGATAATAATGCACCCTCTGAGTCACAAGAAACAAGTCCGCTTGCTACTCAAGAGAATGATGTAATTGCATCTGAAAAAGATGAAGCGGAGGCGGTCGATTACAATGCTGAAAAAGAAGCCTTGTTTGCCTTGATAAGTGAAGGCAGATTCGCTGAATATATAGAAGTTTTACCCAACTACCTAAATGATTTTTCGCAAGAAGATATTGATGCATTATTTATTGAACATTTTAAATACTTGGAATCAAATCTCATGGCGGAAATTAATCTCTATTACAGTGAAAGTCTAATGGGTATTCATGAAGAGATTGCGGGTGCATTAGCAGATCAGTCGAAATATGTGGTTTACGGCGAAACTAAAATGACACTTGTTGATAAGTTGAAAACAGAGGCTTTCAAGGATGTGATAAAGAATACCCTAGAAAAAGGCTATGCTTTATACAATGGAGAGGGAAGTTATTATCCTCAAATTGACTATGTTGAACTTGCAAACCTATACGAAGGTAAAGTTTCAGAAGCTTATAGTGCGTACTTAAACATAATGGGTGAAGAGTTGAAGCAACCTTTGACAGTTGAGGAGTACTTGTCCGTTGATTTAGAAACCTTAAAAAGTAGAATGTACACCTATGAAGCCTTTCTTCAAACATATGGGAAATCAGTGAAACAAGAACAACCTCAAATGTTTGAAAATGTAAGAATACTATTTTCTGTTGCCATTTGGAACACTGTAAACCCAAATGTCTTTAATGGTTTAATCGGAAATGATTTCTATCCAACACAAAGTCTTGTAGACTTCTATCAAGAGATTATTTCAGAGGCTCAGTATCCAATAACCACGGAAGCGGCATCTAGGATCTTAAAAATCATAGAAGAAAATCGAGATATGGTATTTGGTTCTTTTGAGAAGTTAGATGCATTATATCCCTTGTCTCAAAACATTGCCGATGATTTAAATATGAAATTAGAAATGTCATACAAGTAGGAATGGGTTTCCAAGACGGTTGGAAAAACAAACTTGAATTAAAAATCGCCATGTGCATTGAGTTAAGCTCAGAGCATATGGCGATTAATATTTTGGATCAACTTTTTTTCTTCTCGAAAAAAGTGATAACAAAAGAAATAATTAGTAATCCGATCGATAAATAATACATATTTTGATTGGCATTAATTGGGCATACATTTGATGCTTTAGCCGTATAAGTTGACCATAAAGTGCCTAAACTGATTATGAGCGCAATCAAGAAGAAGGCATCCGATAATTTTTTTATTTTTGAAGTTGTCGAGATATAATTTTGTATTTTTCTCATAAGTAACCATCCTTAAGCAAAACAAGTAGGTGATATATTTTTTAATAATATACCATGAAAATTCAGAAAAATCACATATGTTAAGAAAGCTTAAAGGAATAGGTATCTCTTCTTGAAATGTTCTAAGGTTGTTAAGTTTAAAGTCATTTGATACAATAAGGATAATAAATGACCATAGGAGCGTAAAATGCCAGTCGAAATAAATTTTATTATTTGGTTGCAATCGTTTAGCTCACCTATTTTAGACCAAATATTTGAGTACATTACAATACTTGGGGAAGCCTACACTTATATTATTATTTTAAGCATGTTTTATTGGTGTATTGATAAAGTGAATTCCAGAAGGGTTTTGTTGGCGATGACCTTGTCTGTTACTTTAAATGGGATGTTAAAAGAGATTTTTGATGCAGTGAGACCGATTGGGATAGAGGGGATAAAAAGTCTGAGAATCCAAACCGCAGAAGGCGCATCATTTCCTAGTGGTCATACACAGACCATTTCGACCTTTGTATTCTCTATGATTATGATTTATAAAAATAGTTTTATGAAGGTTCTCGGAGGTATTTTGATTTTTGCGGTTGCGATTTCAAGAGTCTATCTTGGGCTTCATTGGCCTAAAGATGTAATTGCAGCCGTTGTAATTGCCTATGTTGTGGTGAAGGCTTCTGAAATAATACATGAACGCGCACATAGATACAGTGACTTTTTACCATATTTTGTTATTTTAGTAATTGGTATATTATCACTTTTTGTTTTTAGAACGGACAATTATTTAAAGGGCGTTGCCATTCTATTAGGTTATATTCTCGGTTATTGGATTGAAGAAAACTTTGTTAATTTTGATGCCAGGGGACCATTAGATCTTCAAATCATAAAGTATATTGTTGGTATGGCCGGTCTTTTGGGAATTTTCATCGGCATGAAGATCTGGCTACCTAATACGGCGTTGATCGTATTTATAAGATACTTCGCAGCGTTACTTTGGGCCACAGCAGGCGCTCCTGCGCTGTTTGTTGCTATGCGACTTTCCAAACATCGAATTTTTTAAGAAAGTGAAATCAAATATGAATATTGAAAAAGGGATAAATTATTGTAAGGACAACCAGATTTTTGAGAGATTAAATGCAGTATATGAGTCAGTACCAACAGGCAAATGCAAGGGGTGTACCAAGTGCTGCCATGAGTCGGTCAACATATCTGTTGTTGAAGGCTTAAACATTATTTCGCATTATTATATGGGTGCAGATGGCAAGCTTGAATTGCCAGAGGGCTTGATAAAAAAATTGCTACAGCATCAGTTTTTAGAATGGGTAAAACCTCAAAAGTGTCCATTTTTAAATGAAGACAGTCGATGTGATATTTATGAAGCAAGACCCTTACCCTGTAGAATCTTTGGTAATAGAACCTTTGAAGCCTATCAAAAGAATCTGGATCAAGTTAGAAAGCAAAACATAAATGCGGCAAGATATGTTTTAAAGGAAATGGGTTTAAAAATTCCCAAAAGCGTCATCAATCGAACAATAGAATATTGTGAGCATTATCAAAGGCAACAAGTATTAAACACTGAAGACGTTAACGAAATGTATGATGTTTTGGTTAATCTAGATGGACGGTTGTATTTTGAGGCAATAATGAATGAAATGGATTTAAATCAACATTTAGTAGGTTTCTTTATTGAAAATATACTGATAGATGATGCTTTCGAGACAATTACATCTGACTTTATTTACAATCTTAAACTCGATGTTTTAAAGGGCATTAACTTGAATAAACCCTTATAATAGTATACAGATTTTTCAAAGTGTGACTTACTTAAAATTTAAAAATGACTATATCAAACCTAAAATTTGATATAGTCATTTTAATTTTATCAAGTGGTATATATACGAATGCTTTTATACCTTATACCTTATTCCTTATGCTCATGTTTAATAATAGTTCTTCCGGAATGCTTCCCTTTTAACATAGCGTCAATTCTTTGGTCGATTTCTGGAAGAGAAATGGTTTCCGTTGAACTGAACTGACTTGAAATGTCCCATTTACTTGCAAATAGATGCCAGATCTCTTTTCTTAAAGGCATATCACATTGAACAGAATCGATGCCATACAGGGTGACACCACGCAAAATGAAAGG
>NZ_JBVBZF010000278.1:0-4659 GCF_057447755.1 Fusibacter sp.
CCTAGATAAAGATGCTTTTCTAAAACTCATGACAGTGCAGTTACAGCATCAGGATCCACTTAGTCCAATGGATAACTCTGAATATATCAATCAAATGGCTCAGTTCTCGTCAGTTGAACAGCTTTCCAATATCAGTTCAGCCATGACTTCGAATAATTCGCTCAGTGTTACCATTGCAGATCAGTTGACTCAATTGACAAGTCTTATTAAAAGCATGAATGAAACAAACAGTGGTGCATCAACTGATGTTAAAACAGGTCAAGAGAAGATTATAGAACAAAATGAAACCATCGTAAATGAATTAATCAAATTAAATAGTGCACTTTCGAGTTATTTTGCACCGACAGATAACTCAACAAGTGAAGAATTGCTTGCCAGCATAGGAATATAATTGAGAAGGTGTTACTGTGAATAATTTTAAAGGAATGAACAATGACTATGTTTTGAAGAGAACCAAGATTAATGGTGTTGATCCTTCAAAAAATGTTCAAAACATAAAAAATAAAAGTATACCTGAAGGACCGAGTTTTAATGAGGTTCTAAATAGAATAAAGTCAAATGATGAAGTAAAGTTTTCAAAACACGCCATCGATCGATTAAATTCTAGAAACATCCAGCTTTCTGATCAAGATATGAGCAGAATTAATTCGGCGATTGACAAAGCCGGCCAAAAGGGTGTTAAAGAAGCTTTGATTATGATGGATAACAAGGTATTTATAGCGAGCGTACAAAATAAGACCATCATCACTGCAGCCGTTGATGATCAATTAAAAGACAGTGTATTCACAAACATAGATGGAGCAGTAATCGTATAAAGCTGGACCTTTTAAGGAAGCTTTAACCCTCTGACTGATAGACGAGGGTTCACCTGCTCAAATAGGAGGTTATTTCGTTATGATGAGATCAATGTTTTCTGGTGTTTCGTCTTTAAAAGCGCACCAGTTAAGAATGGATGTAATCGGCAATAATATCGCGAATGTTAATACTGTAGGGTATAAAGCATCAAGTGTTTCTTTTTCAGAGATGTATTCGCAAACTTTGAAGGGCGCAAGTTCTTCAACAACCAACAGAGGTGGAACAAATCCAATGCAAGTTGGTCTTGGTACTAACGTGGGATCAATTTCAGTTAACCATACAAAGGGTTCGATTCAAAGAACTGACGTTGCAACAGATTTAATGATCGACGGTGAAGGTTTCTTCATGGTAACGGATGACGCCAATGGTCAAAACAAGTATTTTACAAGAGCTGGAAACTTTTCTATGGACGAGCAAGGCTTTTTAACCACAGCAGATGGTTTAAAAGTGCTCGATAATAATTTTAAACCAATTCAAGTTAACATGTCTGATACAAAGATGGCGACATCAAGTAAAAACATCCTTGTAAATGGTAACTTAAATTTTAACGATGTAGATTATAATACAACAGTTGACGTGTATGATTCATTAGGCGACGTTCATACTTTAAATGTCAATTTTGAAAATGCACCACTCGCAACAACGACACCTAAAACTTTAACAAATGCTGCACCAAATACAATTGCCTTAAATGACCCGACAAACTACAATGATGACGGGACTGTAAACGTGCAAGCCCATAATTATTCATACAGAAAAATGACGATATCAGATTCTGATGGTAATCAAGTTTTACCGGCAGTACCTGCATTGCCGGCTTTACCAGATGATTTATATGCCATGTTCAATGAAAATGGTGAAATTGTTGACTTAGTTTCCTTTGCTGCTGGAACAGATCCAACTTTAGCGGCAAGTGTTGATGTGCCTTATGCAGCAAATCTAGTCATCTCTGTACCTGGCGCAGCAGACATCACTTTGCCAGTTGATCGCTCTATGTTCTTTGCAAACGGCGACGTTACAGACTCGAGAATTTTTACTCAATACAGTCAAGAATCAGATGCAAAAGGCATTCAGCTTGAAGGAAATTCAGCAGGTACAATTTACTCTTTTAACATCTCATCAAAGGGTGAGGTTGTGGGCATCTATACCAATGGTGAACAGAAAACGCTCCAAACCATCGGTTTGGCTTCATTTGATAATGCAGGTGGTTTGATGAAAATCGGAAGTAATTTATTCCAACAAACACCTAACTCAGGCGTTCCGAAGTATGGTACACCTTCAACAGGAAGCTTTGGAGATCTAACACCAGGAGCACTTGAAATGAGTAACGTTGACCTAGCAGCACAGTTTACTGATATGATCACGACTCAAAGGGGCTTCCAAGCGAACTCAAGAGTTATCACAACCAGTGATGAAATTCTTCAGGAACTTGTAAATCTTAAGAGATAATAGTTAACTACCCGTAGTGTCCCTACGGGTAGTTTTAGTGTTTTACAGTGAATGGGAAGCATTTTGGAGGGTATAATGATTAAAGTGACAAAGCTAAACGGCGAAAAAATTTATGTGAATTCAAACCTCATCGAATTCATTGAAGAGACACCGGATACCATGATGACCTTAACCACAGGTAAAAAAATTATTCTCAAGGACAAGGTGGAAGAGGTAATTGATAAAATTATTGAATACAACCAAAAAATCAGTAAATAAGTTGCATGTAATCATTTAAATTGCTAAGTGTGAGTGTTTATTATAAAATAGATAATATAATCACGTGATTAAAGTCAGATTTAACAATTTAAATGAGCTATATTTTAAAGAAGAGGTGTACAATTTGGATATTACTACAATTATAGGGGTTGTTCTAGGACTGGCATTAGTTGGATGGTCAATTTTAAGTGGTAGTGAACTTAAAAATTATATCAATGCACCATCGCTTGTAATCGTATTAGGTGGTATGATCGCCGGTTGGCTTGTTGCGTTTCCGCTTAATGAAGCTTTAAACATTGGAAAGATCTTTGCGAAAACCATTAAAAACAATGAGTTTGATATTGATCAAATCATTACCAAAATTATTGAACTTGCAAACGTAGCGAGAAGAGAAGGTCTGCTTGCACTTGAAGAAGCTGTAGCAGAAATCAAAGATGATTTCCTGCAGAAGGGTGTTATGCTAATTGTGGATGGTACAGACCCTGAACTTGTTAAAAATATATTGGAAACAGAAATTGATAACCTGTCTGAAAGACATGCTAAGAGTAGAGCTCAACTTGAAGTTATGGGGTCACTTTGTCCGGCCTTTGGTATGGTTGGTACCCTGGTAGGACTTGTTGCCATGCTTCAAAATCTATCAGATCCTTCTTCAATCGGACCTGCTATGGCGGTAGCCTTGTTGACAACTTTCTATGGTTCTTTATTTGCGAACTTGATCTTTATTCCTATGGCGAGCAAGCTCAATTTAAAATCAAATGAGGAAGTACTTATCAGAAGTGTAATGATAGAAGGGCTTTTATCAATTCAAGCAGGTGAGAACCCAAGAATTATAGAAGAGAAATTAAAAGTTTTCTTACCACCTTCAGTCAGAAAGACAGTAGGAACTCAGGAGGCGAATTCAGATAATGGCTAAGGATAAATGTCCAGAGTGTAAGCAAGGTGCACCTGAATGGATGAATACTTATGGTGACATGGTTACACTTTTAATGTGCTTTTTCGTTTTGTTATTTGCTTTTTCATCGATAGATGCCCAAAAGTTTGAAGCGGTAATGATTTCGTTTCAAGGTTCTGCAGGCGTTTTAGAAGGCGGAAAAAGTCTCTCCGAAGCACCAATGATTTTTGATGCTATGCCAGAGAGTCAGACGTCAAGTGAACAAGTTGTAGAACAAAACAAGTTAGAAGCACTAAAAGAAAAAGTAAATGAATATATCAGTGAAAATCAAATGCAGGCTGAAGTTGATGTTCAACTTGAAAATTATGGTCTGATCATTAGATTTAAGGATAATGTCCTTTTTGATTCGGGAAGTGCAGTGATTAAGACTGAGTCATATGATATTTTAACTTTTTTAGGCAATTTGCTTAATTCGGAAGAGTTTGTAAATGAGCAAATTAGGGTTGAAGGACATACGGATAATGTACCGATTAGAACGGCAATTTATCCAACCAACTGGGAACTTTCTGCTAATAGAGCGACCAATGTTGTTAAATTCTTTATTGAAAACGGCCAAATGGTACCCGTGAGGTTGTCTGCTTCAGGCTATGGTGAATATCATCCGATTGCTACAAATGACAGCTCGGAAGGTAGAGCTGCCAACAGGCGTGTTGATATAGTTGTCGTTAAATCGGTTAATACAGATCAAAATAGTGAAAGTCAGGGAGGACAATAGTATGAATAAAAAGTTGTTGATCATTATTGCAGTAGCGGTCTTATTAGTGGTCGTAATTGGGGTTGTCTTGTTTGTATTTGTTTTAAACAAACCAGCTGCCGAACCAGAAATCGTATATTTGGAATACCGTTTAGATGAAGCCTACTCAAATCTATCTGATGAGGGAAGTAGTAAGATTATAAAGTATCAAGTAACCATTGAATACACAAACGCTGAAATACTTGCTGAAATCGATAAGAACAAGACGAAAATCATCAACAACATCGATGAAATCATGAGAGCGACATCGTCGGCTGATATTGATAAGCCAAACGGCAAGCAAAGAATTAGAGATCGAATTAAGGAAATGGTTATTGAAGTCTTGGAATCAGATGAAGAGACCATTACAGATGTTTATATTCAACCTTTTATTGTTCAGGGCTAAAAAAAA
>NZ_JBVBZF010000279.1:0-4634 GCF_057447755.1 Fusibacter sp.
AGTGAAGGTCTACATGTTTTGTGTATATGAGAAAGGAATAGAGTGATGAAAATAGAGCATATTGCCATTTGGGTTTCTGATTTAGAAGAGAGTAGAAGCTTTTATTGCAAGTTCTTTAAAGGCCAAGCTTCTGAAAAATATTATAATCAAGCAACAGGCTTTAAATCTTATTTTATTAAATTTAATGATGGGGCTAGATTGGAGCTCATGACCAGACCAGACATCAGTTTAATGAAACAAAATGTTCTGATTGGCTATGCCCATTGCGCTTTTTCAGTTGGCAGTAAAGAAGCCGTTGATGACCTAACTGACCAGCTAAGAGGTCTGGGTGTTAAGGTTATTAGTGAACCAAGGACCACTGGTGATGGCTACTATGAAAGTGTTGTCTTAGATCCTGATGGCAATGAAGTTGAAATTACAATATGAAAGAGATGGCGTTCATGAAGTGGCTTAGGATTCTTAATCAAAATATAAGAATATTTGCTAAAAACCTGAAGCTTGAAATTACAACCCTCTATGTCTTATATAAATCCAAGCAATTGAAACGATTGACTCAAATTCTAACCCTTTGTGTGGTGGCGTATGCCTTAAGTCCAATAGATTTAATTCCAGATTTTATTCCAGTTTTGGGCTATTTAGACGACTTTATTCTTCTACCACTGGCGATCAAAGGTATTTTAATGTTAATTCCAAATGCGCTTTACGAGGAAAGTAAACGACAAGCGGCAAACCTTAGCAAAAAAGACCTTCCTAAGAATTGGATATTTGCAATTCTTGTGGTCATCATTTGGCTCATTCTATTATGGACTCTTTTCAGAGTCCTTTTTAAATTCGTCCAAATAGGGTATAATTAAAAGGTTAAGGGTTTAAAGTGGGTATTTTTGCAGTACATGAGGAGGCATCATGAAGTATAACTTAAGTCGGTCCATCATATTGAATTTAACAGGAAAACCTCAGGTTTTTTCAGCGGGTTTGACCTTATATCAAAAGGAAAAAGTTTATATCACTGAAGGTGTTGGATCACAAACGCTCGTCAGTATTGTAATGGAAGACCAATCCTTTGATGTGAAGCTTAAATTCTCAAAATTAGGCGATCTTTTGACTTCTAAGTGTAGCTGCCATAAGACCTTGAAGCCGTGTAGACACATTGTCGCTTCATTACTTCAGTTAATGGATGATGGTGACTTGCTCGAACGTGTGGATACAATGGAGCTCCCATGGCCATTTAATGACAGTACCATTTATGATCAATCTAAAATAAAGATAAAACGTGCTGATTTGCCCGATCAAACGACACTAAATGATAGAAAGCTAGATTCCAGTTCCAGTCATGTGCCGATTAAAGTGGCACACAGTGATTTTGATGGCATAGTTAAGCAGTTTAGGCAGATAGAAAACAAAGAAAAAAAAGAAATTCAGATTGTCCCTTACTTGGAATTCACAGCTTCAACAGCATCAAATGAATACCCAGTCAGAATGAGCCTTAAGATTGGGGATGAATACTTATATGTCATCAAGGATGTTTTACAATTCATGGATGCCTATATGAGTGGAGAAAGTTTGAAATTTGGATCCCAGTTCACTTTGAACTCCAATGAGATGAAGCTTTCAAGTCAAGGTCAAATGCTCTTAAACTTGCTTGAAGAATTTTATGAAGAACAAAAATTTTACGGAATTCCAGTTATCAAGCACGGTCAAATCCAACTGACCCATCAAAATTTTGTCAGGGTTCTTGATAGCTGTGCCCTTTCATATCATGAAAAAAAAACAAACAAGAGAATTTATGTCAAAGAAGACCAACATCTTTTTGATTTTGAATTGATAAAAAATGCAGCTCATCTTGAGTGTAATATATTGGAGAATAATGATATCAAGCTATTGGGCCATCATATCAATTTCGTTTTGATTCAAGGAGACCACCCTGTATTGATAAAAACTTCATCAGACCAACAGGATATTCTAAAGACCTTGTTTCCACAGAAAATAATGGTGCCTAAAATTGTCTTTAATCGCTCTCAACTTCAGAAATATGTGGATTTCATATTGCCTAATTTAGAAAAGATAGGACATGTTAAGGTTGAAGCCGAGTTAAAAAAGGCATTTATAGAGTCTGACTTAAATTTTGAAGTCTATCTGGACTATAATGGCGGCGCCATCCAAATTGAAATTCTATTTAGATATGGAAATGTTAAAATTAACGGACTAACAGAAGATAACTATCAGTCAGATTGGATTGTGGCACATCGAGATTATACTAGGGAAAGTCATTTCATGTCTCGATTTGATCGTTATCCTTATCATAAAATGGGTGATCATATCAAAATCCTTAGAGATCACGAAATCTTTGAGTTTTTAAAAACAGAAATCATTGAACTTGAAAAAGAGGCTACACTTTTCAGAACTGAGAAATTTTCAAAGAGACGTATTGTATCTGGAGATAAGATCAGGCAGAGCATCACTCAAAATGAAACCAGTAATTTACTTGAATATGAGATTGAAATAGAAGGCTTTGAGAAGGAAGACGCTTTAAAACTTCTTAGGGCTTACCGTGAAAAGAAGAAGTATTATAAATTGAAAAATGGTGACTTTCTTGCCTTTGAAGAGGGTCAGTTTGAAACCATTGAAGAGTTGACAAACCTCTTTCAAGCAAAGATGAACAAGCAAACGCATTTTATTGAGCTTCCAAAGGCATCGGTATATTATCTATCTCAGCTTCAAAATGATAACATGCTCAATGAAATTGATGTTTCAGAAGAAACGCTCTTGGTCAATCACGCACTTTCAAAGAAAGCCTTAGATATACCGGATCATCTTGTTTCCATACTTAGGCCCTATCAATCTAAGGGTATTGAATGGTTAAACCAGTTGACACAGTTTGGATTTGGCGGTATTTTAGCGGATGATATGGGTTTGGGCAAGACATTACAAATGCTCACTTTTATTAAGATTAGACAGGCACTGGGTCATGGTAAGGTCTTAATTGTCGCACCAACCTCTCTCATTTATAACTGGGCCAATGAAATCGTAAAATTCACAGGTTCACTGACTTATGAGATTGTAGAGGGCGTTAAAGAGCATAGAGATAAAATTATTCAGACGAGCAACGCTCATATTTTGATTACCTCCTATGGGGTTTTGAGAAAGGACCAAGACTTATATCATAATTGCCAGTTTGATATGATTGTCTTAGATGAAGCCCAGCATATCAAAAATGAAGGCTCTTTGACTTCAAAAGTCGTCAAGCAAATTCCATCTAAACACAAATTTGCCTTGACTGGAACACCGCTTGAAAATCATTTAGGTGAACTCTGGTCGATATTTGATTTTGTTATGCCAAGTTACTTGGGAACACGATATCATTTTAGAGACCAGTTTGAGAAAAAGACAGAGACTGAGCAAGACCAAGTGCAGATGGACAAACTCAGAAAACTCATTGAACCCTTCATGATGCGTCGTATAAAAAAAGACGTTCTTAAAGAATTACCTGATAAGCTTGAAACCAATTTAATTGTGGGGATGACAGATGAGCAGAAGAGACTATACGCCGCTATGGTTGCAGAGATCAAGGGTGAGTTCTTAGATGAACAAGATGGAAAGCCGATGGATGCCGACAAACGAATGCGGTTGCTTGTTGGTTTAATGAGATTAAGACAGATATGTGCACATCCAAGTGCATATTTGAGCAATTATAATGGTGGCAGTGGTAAACTGGAGGCGTTAATGGAACTCCTTGAAGAGCTTGAAGAAAGTGGGCATAGAACGCTTGTATTTTCTCAGTTCACATCTGTCCTTAAGCTGATACAAAAGGCGATCGGCTCGGACTGCTTTTATTTGGATGGCAGTATGCCTGCCAAAGAGCGAATAGAGATGGTCAACCAGTTTAACAATGGCGAGAAGTCCGTATTTTTAATTTCGCTAAAAGCAGGTGGTAGCGGACTCAACCTTACAGGTGCAGATACTGTTATTCACTTTGATCCGTGGTGGAATCCTGCAGTTGAAGATCAAGCTACAGACAGAGCCCATAGAATTGGTCAAGAAAAACGTGTACATGTGATTAAGCTCATTACACAAAACTCTATCGAAGAAAAAATATTGGCATTGCAGGAACGAAAAAAAGCCCTGTTTGATCAAATTATCCAACCAGGGGAAACCTTCTTAAATAAACTTTCAGTAGATGAAATCAGGTCTTTGTTTAGTTTTTAATGATCATTAGACTTTTATTGGCTTCCGGCAATGGCACGTTGTAATTCTGTGTATTGCTCGGAGGCCATTTTTTGATAATGCCTATTGATTTGATAAAGTTGCTCAATGTGATCGATTACAATATGGACAAGGTTAATGTCCAATTTACCATCATTACCTTCAGAGAGTAAAACTTCTTTTGCAAAAGCCATGTTGATGCTGTTACGATAAGGACGTTCCTCTGTAAGTGCTGAAAATATATCGGCAATGCAGAGGATCATTTCTTTTTCGGAGATATCTGTCTTTTTAAAGGGATAACCCTTGCCATTGAGTTTTTCATGATGGCTAGAGGCGATGTTTTTAATTTCTTCAAACCCCTTTATTCTAGACAAAATATCCATGGTATAAAAGGAATGGGATTTAATTTTGAGAAGTTCATTTTTATTCAAAAT
>NZ_JBVBZF010000280.1:0-4626 GCF_057447755.1 Fusibacter sp.
AACACCTTTAAATTCACCACCGATACCCCTATTGTGTCATCGGGTGTAGCTTATAGGACGGTTGGCTTTAAAGCACATTTTAATTCCAATGGTAAAGATTATGAAGCTTATTTCACTATGAAACAATTTGAAACGTCAGAACCTTATCCCAAACTCGGTAGAATGTGGACAACCAACTATTTCAGAGTTCCTTTAAGTGGTGATAATGCGGTGAAATCCGATGGCACAACACCAATTTACGAATCCTTTGACCGTTCCTATACCGACCCTGTAGATCGTGAAAATATCGCTGCTTTTTTCGCTAATAATAACACCATCTACCTCGATGGGATATTTACAAAAGTTTATAATGGCGTTGAAAAAGGCACTTTCACAGTGGGGACAGATGGTAAGCCAAACCCACAAGGTACTATATGGATGACCAAGCAAGATATCTTAGGGTCTGAAATTGAATGGACCAAGTCAACTCAATCAGCCATAGAAACCTATTACAATATTCCACTTGGTTACGTGGCACAACCAGTAGGGGATTTAAAGCCAGTCATTTCTAGACTTGATGAAAACAATCAAAGCGTGGTTGAACCTAGTGGTGTTTATACCTTCAAAGAGGGTGAGCCAATCAATCTTGTCGGGGTAGAATCTACATTCCCAAATAAGACTGTACCACTTGGTTACAAGTGGCGTTATAAAAAACAAGGGGCGTCAACCTTCGCGACAATTAATCCTGTGAGTACCCCATCTTCTGTAATGCCAAGCACGCTTGAAGTGGGGACGTATACCGTTGAACTTGAAACTACAGCGACTTATGAAAGACCGTGGGACTCAACACCAGTGACAAAGTCCTCAACTGAAAATAAAAACCCACCTAAAGTTGCTACTGCTACACTTGTAATTGAAAAGAACCCCGAACCGATGGCAACAGCGGTCATAAGTTCGCCAAGTGAAATTATGCTTGATGATTTACAAAATACGGTGAGTATACCAGTAACCTTAAAT
This sequence comes from Fusibacter sp., assembly GCF_057447755.1. Taxonomy (NCBI): domain Bacteria; kingdom Bacillati; phylum Bacillota; class Clostridia; order Eubacteriales; family Fusibacteraceae; genus Fusibacter; species Fusibacter sp. Next base: position 997 of record NZ_JBVBZF010000280.1, read on the forward strand.
ACAGGGGTACTCAATGTTGAACCGACGGACATTTTATCGGTAGAACTTCAAATATCAACTTTTGAAAAAGACCAAACGAGGTCACAGACCTTTTTTCCAAGTCTTAACCAAAGTATGTCTCACAGCTTCACCATTGCTTATAATGGGACACCTAAGAATCAATGGTTTGAAGGGAAGGCGATTGTAAACCTAAAAGGTGGGGGCGTTATTGAATCGCCACTTGTTAAGTGTTCAACCTATCTTTTTAAGACAAACAATAATTTGCCACCAGTCCCAATTTTAAAAGCACCCGAAGAAACCCTTGTAGGTAGTGTGTATATTTCGGGATCTCAATCGTTTGATGTTGATGGCAATATCGTTTTGTATGACTTCTCAATACCAAGTATCGGATTTTATCAAGAGGACACAAAATCGTCCTGTTTTCCAACGTTTATGGGAACTGGAAACTTTCAAGTGATTATGGGTGTTACAGATGATGACGGTGCAAGAAGTGAAACCAGTCAATATATAAAGGTCACACCAGTACCGCCGTCAATTGAACTCACCAGTGTTGGCTTTTATAAAGAAAATCGTAAAATTACCCTTAAAGCCATGAACTGGACGGAATCCATGAGTGCGGTTGGTGAAAATTACAATTGGACCATTAAACCAATGGACGTCACTAATCCACAGAGTAATGTTAAGATGGTGTCTACGCATGGCAAGCAGATTGATGTCCTTATGAAAAAAGCGGGCAAGTATCTTGTGACCTGTACAGGGAAAAATACTTATAATCTATCTGATACTAAAACTATGATTCTCAATGTGGTTGAGGATAAAGCCCCTATTATGGTGGTTGACTCTACCAATCCAAAATTTAGAGACGGTACGAGGATTGCCACAGTAAAAGCCTATGACCATTCTTATTCGAACGATGGCGATTTTATAAAGAGTCGAACATGGTCATATAAGTTCGATAGTGACAATGATGGTAGCTTTGCAGATGAAACTGCTGTTGCGCTTAAATCCACAAGTGATTACACAGATGATTTTGTGTCCTTCAATGTCAGTTCTGTTGGGCGTTATGAAATATCTTTATCAGTTACAGAGGATTTCGGGCAACCGACCATTTCAAGTTACATCACATCGGCAGACTATAGAACTGGCACGACAAAGAACGTGATCACGATTGATAATTATAAACCAATCGTCAGCTTCATGGCAGTGAAGGAACAGAAAATTGATATTGATGTAATGACAGATTATGAGGGTCAAGACTTACTTGATCTTGAAACAAGACTTAATACGATGGTGAATGAAGGTTATGAGAATTTTTTAAATGTTAAGTTCAATATCATATCAGATAAAAAGTACGTGGGAAGATATATACACCAAGATGCCGAAGGTTATACTAACGTCATGAACCAAGACACACCCAAATACCCTGTGGCGAACTGGAATGGCCTTATTGAGTACAGTGATAACTCTTACACGGTAACTCAATCTACAACAAGACTTTATACGAACATGACGGAAACGACCAATGGAACTTTCCCGTCAAGAATAAAAGCGAGTTATATGTTTAATGGCAATCAAGGACGCTTTTTCTTGCTTGAAAACGGCGATGTTTACATGATTGGAACTGTTTCGGGAAATAACATTGGATTTTATGGACATAGTGCAATGTGGGCTATGTCACCAAGAAAGATACTATCCGACATTAAGCAGATAGAAGGTGGCGATAACCGTTACTATTTCTTATCAAATACAGGCAAGGTTTATGCATTTGGTAGAACCGTTCAAACCTTTGAACAAAATGGATCATACTTCACGGCTGTTTATAATCGCTGTGATCTTTCTAAAACTTTACCAGTAATTCAAGACCCTTATGGTGGTAATCCATATTCAGGGGGTCAAACGTATGATAGCATAATCGGTACTGGTTTATTTTCTCCTGTACAGCTCACACAATTTTCAAGCATAGATTATATTTGGAGTAATGGGACTGCATTTGTAGCAAGAAAGACAGATGGGTCATGGAAAGGCTTTGGTCAAGGTTTAAATGGGTTTGGTTATCCTACTGGATATGTAAATACCCCCCCTACCTCTTTAGGAAGCACTTCGTATAAATCAATAAGTTTATCTTCTGCCATGACATATTACTATGACAATCAAAATACGGTAGTAGATATTACAAACTTAACAAATCTTGATCGGGCAATTGGTGGTATTGCCAAAATAGAACCCAATAAAGCCTATGCAAAAAACGGTGATGTATACGAATTTAAAGAGACTCCAAATGCTCTATTTGGAAAAGAATATTTTGCAAACAAAGATGATATACCAAACGATGGAAGAACTTATTCAATTGAATATCAATATACCTATTACGACTACACACTTCAAAAGTACATTACCACCGTGACTGTGTTCTACCCAGTTCAGGTCATATCTTCTCAATTCACTTATAACAAAATTGACACTTGGTCAAGTCTTGCGAATGACCGTGTGATAACGTATCAATATTTTAGTCCTGATACAATAAATTCAAGTGGTGTTAGTGGTGTGCCATATCTTGATTATGCTACAGTACAACCTAAAGTTATGTATCAATCGAGATTTAGCACTGCACCTACTATTCCCCCTAAATCAAATTACTTTTGGATTGATCCTATCAACTCGACGGTATTTGATTACAAACTTGTTGCCTATGTGACAAACTACACCTACTCAAATAGGGTCTATAATCCACATGTTTTATGGTGGGAAGATGACGAAGAAGGGGATGAATACGGACCGGGCTATGATTATTATTACACGCCATCATATGGACCAAAAGTGTTAGTCAAAGAGTCTCAATATTTAGCAGGGTGGAAAACCTATGCTGTTGATGCATCAAAAATCACGACAAGCACACATAGGGATGGTGCATCTAAATATCTCTTATATTTAGCTAAGAACGATTCTTTTAAAAAGGTGAGTAAGGACATTGAAAATTATATTAAAGACGAGGATATGGCTGTAAGAGTGTCTACAAAGGCTTCTTATGTGGATGACTATTCCGTTAATCTTGATTCAGAAACAAACCTTAGAAACTTGATAAATGTCAACACTAAAGGCAAGCAGTATGGTGAGGACGCTATTGAACTGATGATCGCTGACATTCTTTCTGAGAATAAGGTCAATTTTGCACCCGATGGTGGAACTTATGTCATCTTAGGTGAGGACACCATCACGTATGATCAATTTTATAGAGATATCGAAAACGACCCTAAATTATCAGAGCAATCAAAGGCAATCCATGACAGCACCTTTTATAAAAACTCGATGGGCGTATCGGTATACCACAATCAGCTTAGAACTGTACCACTTACGACTTTTGATAAAGTCGGTAAGTTCGAAATTCAGTATAAGGCAACTGATAAGCCAAGTACAAATTTTAGGTTTGCAGAGTTTAATAGAACGTCTGATGAAGAAACTTTAAAAGTCTATGTTCATAGGAGACCAATTGCAGACTTTGACATTAACTACAACTATCAACTTTCCAATATTGGCATAAGCATGAATAACCAGTCTTATGACCTTGACCATCAAGGGGAAAGCGGTAATGGCATTGCAAAATCTACGTGGGCTTATCGTAAAAACGGCGCC
>NZ_JBVBZF010000281.1:0-4625 GCF_057447755.1 Fusibacter sp.
GCAATCGAAGAAGCACATACAGTCTTGGCTTCACAATTTATCAATGAGCAATTTGCTCTATTAGCAGGTTTACCTGAGGAACAAATGGGACTTGGACACGCGTTTGAAATGAATCCAGATACTGAAGATGGCTTCTTATTAGAGCTCTCACAAGCACAAATGGCGCGCGAAATCTTCCCGAATGCTCCTTTAAAATATATGCCACCAACAAAATATATGACAGGTAACATTTTCAAAGGTCATATTCAAGATGCCTTGTTTAACACCATCTCAATTATGACAAACCAAGGGCTTCAATTATTAGGTATGATGACAGAAGCAATTCACACCCCGCTTCTTCAAGATAGAGCACTTGCAATTGAAAATGCAAAATACATCTTCAAAAACATGAGACATCTCGGTGATGAAGTTGAATATAAAAAAGATGGTATCATCCAAAAACGTGCTCAAGGTGTTCTTGCAGAGGCAGCTGACATGTTAAAAGATATTGAAAAAATCGGTATCATGTCCACAATTGAACAAGGTAAGTTCGCAGATGTAACACGTAAAATGGACGGTGGAAAAGGTCTTGACGGCGTTACGCAAAAAGGCGAAAATTACTTCAATCCATTTATTCCAATGATGCTAGGAGGTAACAAGTAATGAGTGTAAACAGCGGATTAGATTTAACGAGAGTTAAGCCTTACGGTGATACCATGAATGATGGTATGATGCAGTTTTCTTTTACTTTGCCAATTCCTTGCAACGAGGAGAGCAAAGAAGCTGCAAAGCAATTGCTCATGAAGATGGGTATTGACGAACCAGCAGTGGTTCATGCAGAAGACCTTGGTGTAGGCTATACGATGTTTGTTATGTACGGTAAATGTACGCATACAATCGACTATACTTCAATTGAAGTACCAAAAGTTGAGACGGATGTTATGGACAAATATGGTGTTGAAGATTACATCAAAGAAAACATCAAAAGAGATGTTGTGATCGTAGGTGCGTGCTCAGGAACGGATGCCCATACAGTTGGTATTGATGCCATTATGAACATGAAAGGTTATGATGGTCATTATGGTCTTGAGAGATACCATGGTATAAAAGCATACAACCTTGGCGCACAAGTTCCAAATGAAGAGCTTGTTGCAAAAGCGATTGAATTGAGTGCAGATGCTATTATCGTATCTCAAATCGTAACACAAAAGGACGTTCATATTCCAAATATGACCCAGCTTATTGAACTTTTAGAGTCTGAAGGTGTTCGCGATAAAATGATCGTTTGCGCCGGTGGTCCTAGAATTTCATATGAACTCGCAAAAGAAATCGGCTATGATGCTGGTTTTGGTACAGGCACTTATGCTGAAGATGTTGCATCCTTTGTGGTTCAACAACTTGTGGAAAGAAAGCTTGTGTAAACTACAAAGTTAGCACTTAAAAGTTTTAAAAGGTAAAAGTCAGTTGATTTATTTCAATTGATGATAAATTTTGTTGTTTCAAATTAAATTATTTATAAGCCAGAAGTCATCGATCCCTTGACTACTGGCTTTTTTTTAAAATTATAAATTAATATTAGGCGGCTTTTAAGTGTTTTTGAAAGAAATGAAATTTTGAATTTTTTTGATGCATCCTAGTTTGAAATCCAGATATTTAAGGCTTTCCAGTGGTAAACGATTTTATATAAAGAGAAGAAATGAATGTGAGAAAATTAAATTTGCAAGAAATATTACAAAATTATGACGATTGAAATGAATTTGCAATATGCATTTCACAATTTATTCACAATTGCGTCATAGTGTATACATAAGTGAATTTTATACTAAGACTATGTTAAGTGAATAGCTTAACTACCCCATAAACCCCAAACATTATTAACCCCAATTAATAACAAAACCCCAAAATGAATTCCCGAGTGGGTTCCCCCAAAAACTCCCACTCGAGCAATTCCCCCCTAAAAACATATTTAATTTTTTATGCTTCCGACGGTTTGTTGGAAGCATATTTTTTTTCAAAAATTGATTAAAAGGAATAGTTAATCCTAAAAAAATATTAATTGTCGGGTAAATTAACATTGAACCCCTTTGTAATCAAATATAAGGCAAAAATCAGTTCTTGAGTTGCTAAGGGTGCATTTAGAGCCATATATAATGGTGAAACTAAAGGGATGAGATTAAACATAAAAAGTAATGTAGAAATAAGTGTTAAGGCACAGCCTACATATCCCATAATGCATATCCAACGCGGGACTAGTTTGTACTGATAAAGAATCATGTTCATAATTGTGCTTCCTGTTATGTAGGCCAGCATTGTACCAACGTGATTAAGTAAATCTCTCAAGTGCCTTAAAAATTCGCCGAGTATTTCTAAGTAAGTGGTGTTAATGCCAATTTGATATATACGACTTAAAAAAACAAATAATAAAAGTAAGACAATTCCTATTAAATGAAATGCCAGGTTGATCATTCTAAAACCTAGATATTGATTTGATAATGATAAATTGAAGCTTCTTAATATAGGATATACATAGTAAGTAATTAAGCCATAGGTCAATACCATCAGAAGTTGAAAAAATGCACCACTATAAACATTGATCTCATGCCCGTATATATGTTTTAAATAGTCAGGTTTTTCTATGACATATACAACACTAAGAATACCAAATATAAATATTAATAAATGTAAAAGTCCTATATATCGTCCTTTTGATAAATTCATATACTTCCCCCAATCTCTAGTTAACTTTTATAAATACTTGAAAATAGATTGGAATTTTTCCTAAATCACACTTTTCTTCGACAAGCTGAAAACCATAATTGTTAAACTTGTCAAGAACTTGATCGTGAGAGAAAACGTTTATATTAGGGATAGCACCTGTTTTGCTGACAAGGGTTAGTGCTGTTGCAGTAAAAGATTTCTTTTCGCCGACATAAGGTGTACTAGCGATTAAATGACCTTTTGGCTTAATCAAACGACTGAACAAATTTATGGTTTCATCTAAATCAGCAACCAAATGAAGGACATTTAATGCAACGATAATATCAAAAGTATGCATTTGAGTATTATACTTGTCCAAAGTTGTAGCTAGAAATGAAACATTTTCAACTAGATGTCTTTCATTTGCTAAACGAATCATCTCATCTGAATAATCTATACCTATAACTTTATTAACTTCTTTTGCAAACAATACACTACTATCTCCTGTGGCACAACCAAAGTCCATCAAGGTGGCTTCCGATTTTAAATATGACTTAGCATTATTAATAAACTGGATTGTTTCTTTGTTGTCACTATTAGAAAATCGTTTCGCTTGCTTGTCCCAAAATTTTTTTGAATCGCTCATATCGAGTACCTCCTCTTAATCTTCCTTTGCCTCATAACTAAAAACTTCACCAATTTCGACACCAAATGCCATAGAAATTTTAAATGCGAGTTCTAAAGAAGGCGAGTATTTTCCTGCTTCGATTGAGATGATTGTCTGTCTGGAGACACCAGCCTTCTCAGCCAGTTGTTGCTGTGTCATTTCATTGGCAAAAAAGCGCAATGTACGGATGTTGTTAGTAATTTCAAACTTTTTAGCCATATCACACCCCTCTTCTATAGAGGTAGAGCTGGCTTATTCCAGAAATGATGGCACTGAGACAGAAGAAACAAAATAGAATATTGATCATCACAACAGGGGGATAGTTTAGCACCAGTGAAACTAGGGCCAATAGAAAACCTATACTTGTGGTGACAAATCCAAAGCGCATGGCCTTTGATTCTATGAGTTTGTCCATTTCGTCTTCAATGATTTCTAGTTCAACTCTCTTTTCAATTTCTAGATCATCACATTTCCCCTTTTCTATTTGCGTCTTAACTGCAATGGATATTGAGAGCAGAATATGAAAGACTATTTGTATGATAATAGAGGCAATGATCCCTATGCCAATAAAGACAAGCATCGTTGTTGCCCAAAATTTGAGATTGTCCATATTTGAAGAAAACTTATTGGAAGCATAGATAAGATAGGCTACTAATAACAAAATTTCAGTGATAATAGAGACTAAGGTCTTTTTTTCTTGATAAAACATATCAACACACTCCTTTTCAATAAAATGTAATACTTTATGTACTTAGTGTAATACCAAATTTACTTAATGTCAAATATATTTTACATTTGTTCTTGTAAAAAACACTTCATCATTGGAATGGCTTACTGAGTCGTATAAGCTGTGAGCTTTCCAAAGAGAAGTGTTTTTAATTTTGAATACATACTGATTAACTAAAATTCAATGGTTTGCTTGCTTGCATCAAGCTTAATCACTCGGCCAAAGGCCAAAGTAGGTTGTGGATAGTTATGCCCAGCTCTTAAATTGCCTAAAATCGGTTTTTCAAAAGGGACCAAAACTTCTCTAAAGATGGTTGTCAAATCGAGATCTGAGCCTCCAAAGCCCTTTACTTCAGGTTGGCAGTCCGTAAAAGAGCCTAAAATAATGCCTTGGCAATCCTCGAATTTACCTGCTAGCGCAAGCGACGTTAGCATTTTGTCTATTTTATAGTTGGGTTCGGCAATTTCTTCAATAAAAAGGATTTTCCCCTTTGTATTGACCTCAAAGGGTGAGCCCAATGTAGCCGTTAACAAGGAGAGGTTTCCTCCGATTAAC
>NZ_JBVBZF010000282.1:0-4615 GCF_057447755.1 Fusibacter sp.
AGGTAGTTAACTTTGATTGAAAGGACTTTGATATGAAAAAGCAAATCATACTCGTTTGGGCAATGGTCGTGATGGTATTCGTTAGCACAGTGGTTGGTTGCTATGCTGGGAGTGGACCAGAAAAATCTATAGGATCAAGCAATGTCTTAGAAGGCAATATAACGGTTGAGTCAGTAGCGCCTGAAACGCCTGAAGCGCTTACCGTCACAAGTCAAATACAGGATCTGAATCACACAGAAGGTTTTTCTGAATTGACGTACAAAATCGTGGATACAGGCCTTACGAAATTATTTACAGATGTGACTACAGTGACACATCTTGATGAAGGTGATCCCTTCTATGGACAAGATGGAAATTATGAAGGCTACCAACCAAGCTATACGGATAATGGCGATGGTACTGTAACCGATAACGTTACTGGTCTAATGTGGCAACAGACCATGGATTCAAAAATGTCATACAGTGAGGCGGTTGAATACGCTAACAAGTCGAACCTGGGTGGTTATGATGATTGGAGAATACCAGATATCAAAGAATTGTTTTCACTGATTTTATACACAGGGACTTCAGGTGGTGAGCGTGCTGGAACGCCTTTCATTGATACAAACTACTTTGATCAACCCTTTGGCGATACGAGTATAGGCGAAAGAGAAATTGATGCCCAAGTGTGGTCAAGTACCCAATATAGTGGTTTAACAATGAATAATTCAAAAACCTTATTTGGTGTCAATTTTATTGATGGTAGGATTAAAGGCTATAATATGATTGACCCTAGGTCTGGAAAAGATAATGAAATGTATTTTAGACTTGTACGCGGCAATGAGGCATATGGTGAAAATAATTTTGTTGATAATGGAGATGGCACTATTACAGACCTTGCAACGGGTCTCATGTGGCAGATGTCTGATGATGGTATAACGCGGGATTGGGAATCAGCGCTTTCATACTCTGAAAATCTTAATCTTGGGGGCTATGATGATTGGCGTTTGCCAAATGCCAAGGAGCTTCAAAGTATTGTAGATTATAGTAAATCTATGCAATCAACAAATACAGCAGCAATAAATGATTTATTTAACTTAACGGAATTTGTGGATACAAAAGGTGATCCGAATTATGGTTTTTACTGGACGAGTACAACCCATCAAGATGGTGTCAATAAAGCATCAAGTGCAGCATACGTCTCGTTTGGAGAAGCACTTGGCAAAATGCGAAATCAAATAATGGATGTTCATGGTGCCGGTGCTGTGAGAAGTGATCCTAAGTCTGGAAATCCTGAAGATTATCCTCAGTACTTTGGCCCGCAAGGGGATATACGGTATGTTTATAATTATGTCTTATCTGTACGTACGGTAAGTGACGGCGACTTTTAAGAGGCAATTAATTTAAAATCTCATGTAATCGGGTTAATATACGATTACATGAGATTTTGTCATATAAAGTAGATTGAGTCAAAAGCTGTAGTGAAGTGAGTGCTGTTTGAGTAAGCACCACATAAGGGTGAATAATTTATTGTAATCATGACTTGAATTTGATATAATGCTTCGATGTGATATGAATATAGGGAGGTGATAAAATGAACGAATGTATTTGCAGCAGCTGTAAGAATTTAAAAAGTCTTATTGATGAGAATGAGAATGACAATGGTATTACAGAAACTTGTGAATTTGGTTTTCCCTCTGAAGATTGCATAAGTTGTGAAGTTGATCAATGTGATTTGACATGTGTACACTATGAGCAGGAACAAGAAGTAGACTGTGTTACAACATCAAAGTGTTCAAAATGTGGCATGGAAATTAAACATATTTCTAAAGATCAAGAGGCTGGTGAAATTTATTGTGTGGCGTGTTACCTTAGCAAATAGAGAGGGTATTGAATTAATAAAACAATTACGATAGTTGATTTTGCTGGGATATAAGGGATTATTCAAAAATATCAAGGAGGGAAAAATGCCGGAAAGCAAATCTGAAATTATTATCATGGTAGATGAGAAGGACCGTGAACTAGGTCCTATTGAAAAGATGGAAGCACATTATAAAGGCGTTTTGCATCGCGCTTTTTCAATTCTTGTTTTTAATGAAGACAAGGCCCTTTTGCTACAGAGAAGAAGTTTAACCAAATACCATACACCAGGATTGTGGACAAACACTTGTTGTAGTCATCCAAGATATGGCGAAACATTAGAACACGCCATTCATAGAAGACTTCAGGAGGAAATGGGATTTCAGTGTGAGCTTGCAGAGCTTTTTGATTTTATATATAAAATAGAGTTTGATACTGATTTGTTTGAACATGAGCTTGATCATGTTTTCGTAGGCCGTTTTAACGGTGAGGTCAAGATCAACCCTGATGAGGTCGCTGAATACAAGTGGATGGGATTGGATGACATCAAGCAGGATATCGCACTTCATCCTGAAAATTACACCTATTGGTTCAAGCATTTATTTGCGCTTTCAGAAGATAAACTAAAAGCCTTTATTTCATAAAAAAAGCCCTTTCAGGTGTTTTATCAACTGATAGGGCTTTAATTTGATTTAAATTAAGCTGCTTTTTTTGTAGGTTGCTTAGTTTGACTGTTTTTCGCTTTTTCCCATACGAGATAGTCATTAAGCATTGTTAGTGCGCTTTTAACCGTTTTATCTTGAACCTTCGAAGTATCTTTAAGGATACTTGACATTTGCATCAATTGGATTTCAAGATATTTTGGATTATTAAGTTGTTCAAGTCCAGTTTTAGATTTGTTCTTCTTTTTCTTTTTAGCGGAAGCCAAGCTCTCTTTAAACATTAATAATAAGAAGCTGTTTTTCTTCTGCTTTGGAACTTGCTTTGCACTTTCATAAACCTGTTCAAATAATTTTTCAATATTCTTTTTTCTGTAATAATTTAATGCAACAAGTGCTCCGATTGTTACACAAATTACCAAACCCCAAATTACCATACTTGTCGTGTTCATTAAGTTATCTCCTTTAGTAATATGTATACTATTAAAACATAAAATGAGGAAAAATGCACTAGTAAATGGAGAAATGACATCAAAATGTATCATTGGAATCGTCAAATACAAAAAGTATGGTAAACTAAATTAGAAAGCTGAAAGGCTTACAATAAATTGAAGGTTGAGTTGAGATTATGGCACATTTAACTGGGCGTACAGGTTATAAGAACCTAATAGATCGATATAATAAGTTCCCTCAGGGTGCACCAGAATCTGAGGTCTTATATGAAATACTTGAAGTGATGTTTTCACCTGAAGAAGCATCATTAGTTGCTCTGCTACCAATTAAACCCTTCAACGTGAAGGATGCTGCAAAAATTTGGCAGATTTCTGAACCTGAGGCTTTTAAGATTTTGGAGGGACTTGCTGAAAAAGCACTTCTTCTAGACATGAACGACCAAAAAGAACAAAAATATGTAATGCCACCGCCAATGATTGGCTTCTTTGAATTTGCACTTATGAGAACAGGTGGGCATTTTGATCAAAAATTATTGAGTGAACTCTTTCATCAATATCTTGAAACTGAAGAAGACTTTATGCGAAAACTATTATCTCTTAAAACGCCAATTGGTAGAATATTAGTTAATGAGCAAGCCATTCAGTCGGAGGACGAGGTATACGTCTTAGATTATGAACGTGCAACGAAGATTATAGAAAATGCTGAAAGTGTCGGTGTGAGTAGGTGCTATTGCAGACATAAGGCAGAACATTTAGGAAGGCACTGTGATGCCCCCCAAGAGGTTTGTCTTTCCATAAACAATCTTTCTCACTCCCTGTCAAAGCATGGTTATGCCAAGCTAATCAGTAAGGAACGCGCATTTGAAATCTTAGAGGAAGCATATCGACATAACCTCGTTCAATTTGCAGAAAATGTAAAAGATGACGTGGGTTTTATTTGCAACTGTTGTTCATGTTGTTGCATGGCACTTAAGGGTGCAAAAAAAATGGGTGTGCCTCAGACTTTAAGCTCATCTAACTTCATTGCTGAAATGAATGATCAATGTGTAGGATGTAGAAAATGTCTTAAGGTTTGCCCAATGGGATGCTTTTCATTAAACGAAACCGGAAAGATCAACTTCGATGATACACTATGTCTTGGTTGTGGTGTTTGCGAACGTGTTTGTGGTGTTAATGCCATAACCATGATTCAAAGGGAAAAGCGAATATTTACGCCGGTTAATACTGTGCATAAATTGGTGCTGGAAGCGATTGAAACCAATACACTTCACAACCTGATCTTCGACAATCAAGCCATGATGAGTCACCGTTTTATGGCGGCATTCACAGGTGCTTTTCTAAAGCTGCCTCTGGTTAAACAAATCATGGTCAGTGAAACATTTCAATCTAAATATCTGATGAAATTGATAGAGAAAATGTCATAAAAACCCATTCTAATTTATAGAAGGGTTTATAAGCTTTCAGTATAAAATGTCATAATTAAAGAATCTCAAGGTTACAGTATTTGCCTTTTGCCCTTCATGAAGTTCATTGAAGCGGATAGGATTAGAAAACTAATGAGGGTACCTTCTCTTACAAACAGTGGTAAGTTAAAACTCAAGGATACTAAAATTGAGGTAACAATGGATACAAAGTCTATGAAATATCTCAGCTTTATGAAGGTGA
>NZ_JBVBZF010000283.1:0-4603 GCF_057447755.1 Fusibacter sp.
ACCAATTATCTACGGTCCGGGTAAGGTCTTTCTCATTTGTGGTACTAATAAAATCTGTGATTCGGATGAGGCTGCGGTTTTACGAGTAAGACAGTATGCCGCACCCAAGGACGCAGTAAGACTAAATAAGAAGACACCTTGTGCGATTACTGGGAAATGTGTGGATTGTAGGTCAGCGGATCGCATCTGCAATTATATGACAATTTTAGAGGGGCAATTTGATCCTAATAGGATTGAGGTAATTTTACTTAAGGGCGAGTATGGTTATTGATGGCTCAAGATCTGATGCATTGAAATTGTGATTTGGATTTTTTAATAGGACAATATGATAGATTTTGCGATTAAAATTTAATGCCTTGATTTTAACGGTTTGTGAAGCCATTGTTAAATTAAGATTACTAAAAGGCCACACCAATTGAAAGTATAAGCTCTTTATGTTAAAATAAAAAAGTTCGATAAAGCAAACGGAACATATGTATGTGAAAGGAGGTAGCCCATGGCTGAATTTAAACTCATATCAAACAACAAAAAAGCAAGACATGACTACTTCATTGAAGATACCTATGAAGCGGGCATTGAGCTTTTCGGTACAGAAGTAAAATCCATTAGAAGTGGTAAAGCAAGCATCAAGGAAGCCTATGCCGAGATTAAAAACGGTGAAATGTTTATCGTTGGGATGAACATAACACCTTATGATCACGGAAACCAGTTCAACAGAGATCCCCTCAGAACGAGACGCCTTTTACTTCATAAGCGTGAAATCGTTAAAATGGAAGCTCTTAAGACGAGAGATGGCTATACGCTTGTACCTCTTAGACTTTATATCAATCCTAGAGGTCTTGTAAAAATTGAGATTGCTGTGGCTAAAGGAAAGAAACTGTACGACAAACGCGATACCTTGGCGAAGAAGGATGCTGATCGAAAGATTCAAAAGGCTATGAAGGCGTATAATCAATAAGCGATAACAATCGATGGCTTGTATATACAAACTCTAAGCAACCCTTTCATGGGGCCGTACTGGTTTCGACAGGGATGATGCACCATTGTAAGCGAGCCGTGTTTCTTGGTCTGGGGTACACGTTAACGAACTGGACTACTTAAATATAATCGCAAACGAAAATTTTGCACTAGCTGCTTAATTGCAGCGTCACCCCTAGGCCTTATCTCAGCCGCCTAGGATGCTGACCTAAACCCTGCTGGGGTCTCTGTACTGGATGCTTTTCTAATTTAGTATGGTAGTATAATAGGAATAGTTCATGGGCATGTGTGTCGTTAAACGCGCTTGTGAGCGAATTTTATGAAGCGACTGCGCTCGGAGAAAGCGGTGGGAACTTGTTTTTGGACAGGGGTTCGACTCCCCTCGGCTCCACCAATTAAAAAAGACAATAGGATCAAATCCTATTGTCTTTTTTAGTGTTAGAGAAAGGGAGTCGAAGCCCGAGAGGGTGAAGCGAAAAAAACGTATACGATTTTGAAGCGGAACTCGAGCAAAGCGAGAGATGCAGACACCAAAGGTGGCTGCTCGACTCCCCGTGTAAGAACCAAGATATGTAAGAATGTAAGATAGAGAAGCCCGAGAGGGTAAAGCGAAAAAATCGTAAACGATTTTTGAAGCGGAGCTCGAGCAAAGCGAGAGACGCAGACACCAAGGGTGGCTGCTCGACTCCCCGTGTAAGAACCAAGATATGTAAAAATGTAAGATAGAGAACCCTTATATGGTGGAGACGAGGGGAGTCGAACCCTAAGTGATAGATACGTGCAAATAATTTAATTTTTAAGTATCTTTGGGATTATAAATTGAAAAGGCACTACTTGACAATGTATAGTAGTAAGCATATAATTAAGTTAAGCTACTCTGTATTGTAGAATAGCTAAGTGGAGGTGATTTTTTGTTTGATAAGGCACAATTACTAAAAGGGCTTTTGGAGGGTTGCATTTTGAAGATTATTTCTCAAGGTGAAACATATGGCTACGAAATCACAAGTGTGTTAAACAAAGTAGGACTTAATGATTTAAATGAAGGAAGCGTTTATCCTGTATTAATCCGTCTTGAAAAAAAAGGACTTGTAGATTCTGAAAAAAAAGACTCACCATTAGGACCGAGTAGAAAATATTTTAGAATTACACAAGAAGGTGAGTTATATTTAGAGTCTTTTAAGCAACTATGGGGTGAAATATCAAGTGCAGTTGATAAAACTTTGAAAGGTGGTGCATGGAATGAATTATCAAGGTAAAAACAAATTGTTAATCGCTATAGGATTAACAGTACTTTTAATTATAATGTCTATCATACTTTATATTTATAAGATAGAGGCACGTGGAACATTAGCTATATTTTTCCCTATATTAATTGTAATGGCACTTTTAGGTGTTCTATTATCTTCTAAACAAGTAAAGCGTATCGAAAGACGTATTAATAATTTGCCAACTGGTTATCAATCTGTTTATTTCAATATTCATGAATTACTTGGTACCTATGGAATGTTAAGAGGTGATAAAGAAGAAATAATGAACATGATTCTTGAGATCTTTGAACATTCATATATTGAGGGAAGAAGTGTTGAGGATGTGATTGGGAAAGATATTGACACATTTGTTAAAGGGTTTGTCGATGAGACTGGAAAATCAGATTTGTTTTGGGGATTGCTTGGCCATTCAACAACCCTTTTTATTGGATATTTATTACTGATTAAAGCTTATGAAGTAATACGAACCGGTGAAATATTAATGAAAACACTTGAGTCAGAAACCTTTGATTTCGGATTATTGATTACGTATTTCATAATTTCATATATCTGTGTACCTTGGTTGATTATAGTCATTCAGCGTTCAACTAGATATCAATGGCATGGTGCAAAGCGTATTTTAATACTCATTCCGGTTTTGGTTTCTGCTTCATTATTTGCGGGATTGATATTAATTGATGACCCTAAGATCGTTAATCTTATTACACAACCAGTCCATTTGTTTACAAATTTTAGTTCAATCATAGTTGGAATACTGATAATGATTGGTAGTATATATCTGACAAAGATTAAAAAAGATTGAAGAACAATTTATTTTTAAGATAAACATGTTGGCTTTTATGTTCGGCATATACAATATAAGAAGGAGCTGTTGTCATCTAATTTCTTAGATTGCAACAACTCTTTTTTAATGTGGAAATACTTGCCTATATATTTGAGAATGAAAAGTCATAATGATAAGAAATTATTGAGACACAAGGGTAAAACTATTCTTTTCTCTTTGAGCCCTCAACGATGACTTCAAATCCGCCATATGCCATTTTTGTCATATCAACTGGCATTTGTATGTCGGTTAGATCCTTGTATTTTTCACTCATTTCAGCAAATACTTTTGCATTGACCTCATCTCTGTGTTCCTTTGACTTAAAGACAATAAATGAAAACCAGACATTTTCATTGGTATTTGCCCCTGCAAGTTCTGGAAAAGAACGTGATTTTTCATCTCCCATTTCCTGCGGTTTAAGATCTTCTCCTCGACATTCATAATATTCAAGTGCGCCATGTTTCATCCATGCATCGCGCCCTTCGATCGCCATTTTCTCGTATTCATCTTCCTTGCCAACAGGCACTACAAGAACAAATCCATCAACATATTTGGTCATATTGTTATCCTCCTTTTATTAGTCTACTTCAGTAAATAAAAATACGTTTATTTAAGTTAAATACGGCAATTTATAATCTGCCTATTGAAAAGAGCAGAAATAATTGTATACTACAAAATTTGAGCCAAAAGCTGTGATGAGGAGACTTCAGCCTCAAACATCATCAGCGAAAATTGGTTTGAGACATCGAAGATGGCTCAAATGTTGTTATATATCATTAGTTCTCATCCAGCTTTGAGAAAGAATCACCAACTTGCGAAAAGCGGTTAGATGCGGCAAAACAAGGTTTTGACGTTAAATTATTATATTAGTACCCAAATGAAACGACAATCCATCACTCTAAGCCGATTTACATTGACATTCAGCATGAATTTTTATCTACATGGAGGCTGGTTTGTTAGCGTTGAATTTGATTAACTTAATATATCTTGAATTCAAGATATATCTGTGGTATAATTATCTTGAATTCAAGATATAAAAGGAGGATGGAATGTCTAATATTGACCTTAAACTATTAATTTCAATTGCACGTCTTCATAACACTATCTTTGGCAACATAGAAAAAAGTCTCAAAGAATATGGACTGTCCATTAGTGAGTTTGGCGTTTTAGAATTTCTTCATCATAAGGGAAGACAGCCAGTACAAGTTATAGCCAATAAAGTCCTCGTTACAAGTGGCACTATGACATATATTATCAATCAACTTATCCAAAAAGAGTATGTTACAAGAGAGAAATGCTTAGAGGATAAGAGAAAAATATATATTAGTTTAACTGAAAAAGGCAAGGACCTAATTTCGGAGATATTTCCAAAGCATATTGAATTTTTGGAAAAGCAATTCTCAGGACTTGATTTGAGTGCTAAGGAAGCGCTGACCACCACCTTATTTAATCTAAAAACAAGTATTGAACAATTAGAGTAATATAAGAATTAGATTATAAGTATGAATTAGATTATCAATATGAATTAGATTAT
>NZ_JBVBZF010000284.1:0-4545 GCF_057447755.1 Fusibacter sp.
ACATATGAACATATAGGCATGTAAACACATAAAAATATACCGCTTATCCTTTAAGGTAGGACACGGTATATTTTTGTTTTCCAGGGGTATGTCCCCGAATATTTAGAGATGCGCATGGCGTACAGGGGATTGTCAACCTCTACAACTAGAGTCGTATGTGACTTAATATAGGTATCAAGAGCTGGCCAATAGTCCATGTTTACATATAGAAAATCCCATTTTGGCGACGTTTGATAAATGTAGTCCATTTCATCATTGAGGATGATATAGTCTATGTTTCTATCTTTCAAATAGGTTTCCAGAGTCAAATCGTGATTTTCAAGATAGGCAAGATTTCGGATGTCATAATATTGACGGGGGTTAAAACCTTCCATGTTGATAATATTTCCAAGGATGTTTGCATCACTTGGCACGTGATTTAGGATTTCGGTTTGAACATGAGCATAAGCCACTTTATAGTCAAAGCCTTGTTGGTAATCCTTAAGGTCAGAATAAAATGAAAATAGGATTAAAGGAATAAGCAAGAGGTACAACCTGTGATTTAGTCTGATATTTGATAGCCAAGACATTAAAAGTAAAAGGATAAAAGGGAAGAAAAAGATCACAGAGGTTTGATTGTTCCGCCCGATTATGAATAGCCCTAATAAGAGGCTCAAAATCGCGAGAAAGGGCTCAACCTCAAGTGAAATATTTGAAAGGCCTTTCGCTTTGATGGCTTTTATTAGAAAATACAGGGTTGAAATTACCAATAAGGTGGCCATTAAAATCAGCATGAATCGTATATCAAAGAGCTCATAGGTGCCACCGATTTGGTGATAGAGTTTAATCCAGAACCAATAATAGTTTTGTAGACGTGACATGGGTAAGGCGTCCACACCTAAGCTTGCACCAAAGGCGAAATAGCGTGTTAAAAAATCAGATGCCATCTTAAAACCCAATAGCAGATATAATAAGACACCAAACAAACTTGATATAACAAATTGAATAACCGCTTTAAAGGGTCTTTGGCCTACTATCACTTGATAGACCATGATTGTAAAAAGAAGGCAACCCATTAAGAAGCTGTTGGGATGGATGCCCATGGATAGAAGTAATAAGACAGACAGGGCATAGGGGGATTTTAATTTTAGGCTTAAGCCATATCCGACCAAGACCAATAGCAGGATTAATGCTTCTTGCCTTGCAAAGTGGGCTGCATAGAGCCACTGGATGTTAAAGACCATCATGGTAAGGCCTAAGAGGGTAAAGGCCTTTGACTTGGTTTGATGAGCAATGAGCTTGGCAAAGACATAGAGGCCACATGTAGAGGCAATCAAAGAGACCACTCTAACACTAAAAATTGACTTTCCCAGAAGGCCCATCGTCCCAATCTGTAGAAGGTTAAAGGCCCATCTAAAGGGATGAGGCACTCTTGGGTAAAGATCGTAAAAGGGTTCAGTAAGGCCAAATGCCTTACTTTGCCAAACTTCCAGAGAGAGGCCCTTTAGCCATATTTCATCTGAATGGACCAGTGGAAAGGCCATCAGCGACATGAGATTTATGATGAAATAAATGAACAAGCCAAAAAGGATTAGCCTATTGAAGCCTTTATCGGCGGATATAAAATCGATAAGCGTTTTTTTGCTGGTCATTAAAGGTCTAGCTTTCACGAAATACCTCTTCTTTAAATATTTTATGGTCAAAATAAACAGACTATGGTGGTGTGTTATAGCATAAATGAAAATATAACATAAAAATGAAACAAAAAATATAACCTGAAAATTATAAGATCTGTTAAATAGATGCGATAACACCTATATCATACTTAAAATCATAAAAAAAGTATAGAAAAAGCCTAAAGTATGTTAAATTTCTATCATGATAATATGAAATGTTGTATAAGTAAATGTGATGACCAAAATTAAAATGATTATCATATAATGAGTATGAGAAATGTGATTCTTATCGCATGAATTGTTTACAATTTAACAATGTACTCCAGAGCAATCTCACAAATTCGTTTATGGAGGTTTATATGACGAAAAAGAAATGGACAGTCCTCCTGATTATGACGCTACTTCTAGTGGCACTCGGCACAACAGGATGTGTGACAAACACATCTTATCCTGGAACGCTGAATGTTGTGGAAGCGAGCAAGGTCGGCACTGTTTATATGGATAACCCAGATGTGGTTATCATCGATGCAAGAGGTGAAGAAGCCTATGCTAAAGGCCATTTGAAGGGTGCCATTAGCCTAGCACCATCTGAACTGGTTGACGAAAAGTCAATGCTGGTAGACCAGGCACAATTTGAAAAAGTTGTGGGTTCAAAGGGCATTTCACCAGAAAAAATGATCTATGTTTATGATGATAATGCCGGCGTAAATGCTGGAAGACTTCTTTGGTCTTTTAGAGCTTATGGCCACGATGCCATTATGATCGTAAATGGTGGTGCAAGTGCCTTGGTTAAGGAGGGCCTTGAAATCACGAAGGAAAAACCTGCTGTTACACCTCTTGTTTACACGGCAAAGCCATTAAATCAAGCTTTAATTGCGTCATTTGACGAGGTTAATCAACAAGTGGAACAACCAGACCCATCCGTAAAAATCGTGGATGTAAGATCAATTGCAGAATATGAAGCTGGTTATATCAGTGGTGCAATTTTATATCCACATACCAAAAATCTCTACAGCGACGGTACATTTATGTCAAGTAGAGACATTAAGCTCTTTTATCAGGATCTAGGATTAAAGAAAGAAGACACGATTATCCTTTATTGTAAATCATCCTTTAGAGCAACGCAGACTTTTGCATTGCTAGAGGAAGCTGGATTTACAAATGTTAAGGTATATGACGGTGCATGGCTTGAATGGTCATCAAAAACAGATGTCACAGTACCTGTTGAAGAAACTGCACCTGTTACACAGCAAGAAGGCTCGTGATCATTAGCTCATTTGGGGAGGATATTATGAATAAAAGAATACTCGCAATATTATTGTCATTGATGTTGATTTTATCAACTACGGCATGTGCAAAGGCTGAAGAGCCAGCTGCAACAATGGAAGTTACAACAGAAGCTGCAACAAGCGAAGCGACTACTGAAACAGCGCCTGCGGACACCGCTCAAACAAGTGATGTAGATGCAGCGGTTGTAGCATATTTTGAAAATATGCCAGACCATATTTATAAAATCAAACAAGATGAATTTGTTGCAAAAGTTGCTGCTGATGAAGCAATGACAATTTTAGATATTAGAAGTGCTGAAGATTATGGCAAAGGTCATATTAAAGGCGCTGTTAATTTACCTTGGGGACCTGCAATTGCTGAAGGCTTAAGCAGTATTCCAAGTGATAAACCAGTTTATGTTTATTGCTACACAGGCCAGACTGCAGGTCAAGCGGTTATGACACTTAACTATGCAGGCTTTGATGCTAGAAGTGTTAACTTAGGCTGGAATTTAGGGATTTCAAAAGTTGAAGGTGTGGATGCAGTTACAGTAACTGAAGCGTCAACATTAGAAGCTGGTGCAACTGAAATCGATGCAGATGTTCAAGCGGCATTAACAGCTTACTATGAAGGCTTAAGTGGTGTGGCGGATTCTAAATACAAGAACTACAAGGTATCAGAAGATGCCCTTAAAGAAATGGTAGATGCATCTGATGACAGTATTTATATTCTTTCTGTAAGAAATGCAAAAGACTTTGCAATTGGTCATATTGCAGGGGCTTCAAACATTCCTTTCGGAAAAGAAATGGCAGCGTCTTTCTCAACATTGCCTAAAGACAAGACCATCGTAGTATACTGCTACACAGGTCAAACTGCTGGTCAAACAACTGCAGCACTTCGTTTAATGGGCTATGATGCAGTTTCATTAAACGGCGGTATGGGTATGGCTTCAAACGCACCAATGGGTTGGGCTAATAAAGGTTACCCAGTGACGAGTGAAGCAATCAGCAAGGTTGAAACACTTTATGCTGAAATGCCTGACCATATCTTCAAAATCGCACAAGATGAGTTCGTAGGTAAAGTTGCTGCTGAAGAAGCTATGACAATCCTTGATATCAGAAGTGCTGATGATTATGCAAAGGGTCATGTAAAAGGTGCAATCAACTTACCTTGGGGTACTGCTATTAGTGAAAACTTATCCAATATTCCATCTGATAAACCGGTATTTGTATACTGCTACACTGGTCAAACAGCTGGTCAAGCAGTGGTTACTTTAAATGTTGCAGGCTTTGATGCAAGAAGTGTTAACTTAGGTTGGAACTTAGGTATTTCAAAGGTTGATGGTGTTGATGCTGTAACGACCACTGAAGAAACGCCAGTAGGTGGTGCAGTAACTGTGATTTCTGAACCAATCCAAACAGCAATCACTGCATACTACGAAGGTATGGTTGCTTTAAAAGAAACGCCATACAAGAACTACAAAGTGTCAGAAGATGATTTAAAAGCAATGGTAGACGCTGGAGATGAGAGTATTTATATCCTTTCAGTAAGAAAAGCGGATGATTTTAATAAAGGTCATATTCAAGGCGCAAGCAATATTCCATTTGGAAAAACGATGATC
>NZ_JBVBZF010000285.1:0-4530 GCF_057447755.1 Fusibacter sp.
ACCTGAATAGACGTCCTCTTTAAAGACGCCTTTATAAACCAGATTTCCCATGTCGTCAAATTGAGTGCCCTTTTCCTGACATTTCCCATCAACCATCCTGCCTTCAAAGACGGTGACCTTGTTCCTATTGACGATTTTAACCTTTCCTGAATACGTCGCAAGAATTGGATCTGTCAGTGAAATTGTAGGCGTGTAGAGCCGCCCCCTAACAAAGGGGATAATTAAAGTTTGACTTACTGCAATCACTATGAAGAACAAGACCACAGATACAATCAACAACCTCTTGGCATAATATTTATTGCCAATCAAAACATAGTCGGATTTTTGTTCTGGAGGTCTCTTTAAGACCGCAATCGTATCTTTGACAGATGTCTTTATGACCTTGCCTACTTTGCTCTTTAAGAATAGGCTCTTGCGTAGCTTTCTTTGAAGCAATTTAAGAGGTCTTAAAAATGCTGTTTTGGCCGTTTTAAACATGTATTTAATCAAGTTTCCCAATTAGCTCACCTCTTATCAGGTTAGTATCTTCCTAGGGGCTTGTCCCTATATTCCGAGTCCAAATTCAACTTTTCACATTTGAACAGATATTCTTTTGATACTTGATCTTGTCGATTGGTTTTAATGACTCTGATAAAGTCCTTTTTAGCCAAATCAAAGTCTCCAGATTCATAGGAAGCCAAAGCAGACTCAAAATAGGATTTGGTTTTGATAAAGTCTTTTTGAGCCCCGATGGATATGGTTTCCAGCCATTCATAAAGTCTTATAAAATTATTAGACTGTTCATTGTCAAGTCTTCCAATATAGCGTATAAACTCACTGGACTCTTCGATTTTTAACTTCATTGCCTCGCTGAGTAAAACGCCTGTGTCAAACTTTTCAGCAATTTTATTCATTGCTGCAACTTCATTGACACATTCACTGATTACAGAAGTGGTCAAGCGATTTTCATCTCCTACAATCCCCAGTAACACTTCACCAAGGTGGATACTGATGTTTGTTTTCACTGGCAACTTAAATTCACTTATATGTTGCATGATCATGGAAGCACATGCTAAGGCTTCCTCCTCTTTAGAAAACAAGGCAAGCACACCCGCGTTTCTAAACTCACCTACGAGACCGTTTTGAGCATGTATGCTTCTCGCGTATTCCTCAAAGAGATTATTGAGAATATCGAGCTGGTCCTTAGAACTTTTACCTCTTACCAAATCAAAATAATTTGAAGTGTTGATATAAACAACAGTCATCTGCTGTTTTGAATAGTTTCCAAGCTCAACCTCGGTGATACTCTTCTTATTAAGCAATTCGAAGAACTTAAGTGGTATGAATTTGAAATAGATTTCGTTCATTTTTGTTAACTCAGTAATGTAGTCCTTGATGAAGAGCGACATCTTGTTGAACATCCCTGACAGCTCACCAATCTCATCATGTGTGTGGACTGACACAGTTGAACCCCAATTTCCGCTATTGATTTCAGCCACTGAATCGTTTAAATTTCTTAGTGGCAATATAACCCTGTATATGACAATTGACATCATCAATAAAATTAAACCGACGATCACCAGGTTAAGGGTCACCAGTTTGCCATAATAGCCTTGAATATAATAGGTGTAGCTTTCTTTACCGGTACCAACTTCTAGTAGGCCAATAACTTCGTTCTGAGCATCACGTATAGGCGTCACAGCAAATACCCATTCACCACTTATGTCTGAGTTGTCTGCCAGAACCGTTTTATTATCAGTGACGGCTTTAATATAGGCTTGATTAGATCTTTCGCCATAGATGTATTGTGTGGTGGCCCAAAAATCGATCCCATCACCTGTAAGGACATGAATTTTATCGTCTTCGACCTTGTAGATAACAGAATAGTACCAACGCTCATAGGTGTTTCTTCCCAGGTCATTAAACTCATCAGAATTTACAGCACGTTCATTTGTCAAAGCCACATAGCTTGGATTTTGATAGTCTTCTAACCCATCAACATCCTTTAAATAATCCACAGTGAGTTTTGAAGCACGCTCTTTTGATAAATTGAAGAGTTCAGCATACAAATCGTTTTTAGCCAAGTTTGTAAAGTAGCCAAAACTCACCGAAAGTGAAATTAAAGGAATCAATAGAACCAGCGGCAGTAAAATCGTTCCGAATTTGATAATGAGTGAACCAGTCCCCCTTTGATATAAGGCGATGATAAACCCTATAATCACTGCAAATATACCAAACAAGAGGGCATATTTAGCAAAAGTACCAATACTATGAGAAAAACTGTAATTGATATCGTTAATGGCAAGTACATCTTGATCCTTGTCCATAAAAATATAGCGGTTGCCCTTGTTACTTAAACGGATATTACCGGTAATTGACGCATTATCTCTTATAGTGACCAAGTTAATATCCTTGTATTTCAGGCCTTCCAACTTACTAATGTCTGCACTGCCATCTCTCAGCACTTCATAAGACCTATTATCCACATTAATCTTTACCACTTCACTAGTGGCTTGGTTGATAAAGGCGAAAGATTGGTCATCATATGGATATAGTTTAGTCGTTTGAACGCGTTCAGGCATATTATCATAATGAATAACTTCAAAATTCTGGTCATAGTATTGATATAGAATGCCCTTTATCGTTGAAAATATGATCTTTCCGTTGTTCAGATATAAAATATCATTGATATAAAGTGTCGGTTCAAGCTGTAAATCCTTTATGATATTGATTTCTTCGTTGTAAATGTTTATTTGTGAAATAATGACCCTTAAATCACCAACTTCTGGCTTTTGCACAACAAAAAGATGATGATCTAATAGATAGACTTTGTTGATAAGTGAATACTCAACAAGATCATCCGACTGATAATCAACTTTATAGAGTGTTTTTATTTGTGAAGTGTTCTCATATATTTTTATGACCTCTTCAGAGATCACGAAGTAATTATCCGAATTTTTTACAGTCCTATGTAAATAGAGGTTTCTATCCACATCCATACTTAAATTATCGTAATCCGAAAAAGTTGACTTAATATCCTTAGGAAGTGAATAAGTTCTCAGAATTTCTCCATTTTTAGAAACGAGCAAGAGGTTATAGGACGGTCTGATAAAATTTAAGAAGCTGTCAACCATGTTGTCGGTGGATTGCTTTTGAAGCACCACCATTTGTTCGTCAGGTGTTTCAAGCACGTCGATTACATGTTCCAAATTTTGATTTTCAAGTAAATATGTAAAAATGCCACTCAACAGTACGGTTAATAAGACTAGAATTAATATTTTTCTCATTTTACGCGCTCCCCTTCTAAAATAGATATTTAGAACTTAATCGTTTATTTTTTCAATAAAGTGATATAAGTAACATATAGTTTGGAGGTGATATGATGCAAAAATCTTTTATTTCAGATAAATATGCTGTTATTGATATCATATCTACAAATGGCAATTTAAGCATTTATAGATGTCTTGAACCCCTTAAAAGTCATGATACACATTATCGAATACACCAAATTAAAGATAGAAAGCTTATTAAATACTATTTGAAATTTATTGAAAGTTTCAGTGCCATGCTACCATTTATTGAATCCTTTGTGGCCTTTGGTGATTTATATTTAGTCTTTAAGGATTATTCTGATGAACCGGCTATTGACCACATTCAATTCAACGACGCCGATAAAAAAGACTTTTTTCTGAAATTATTGGCCAAACTTTCGCTTGATAGTTCAATACCCAATTTCATCAAATATACACTTTTAAAATCTGAGAATTTGAGAGTTGACTCAAATAAGAACGTCCATTTCAACGTAACCCTCGATTTGTTAAATCCTGAATCCTTTGATCATTTTAGCTCTGTTCAGAAAAGCGTAGCAAATTTAATTGAATCCAACACTGAAGACCATGATGAACTTATGACCTTTATCTTAAACTGCGAGTCTGGGCTCTATACGGATTATCTTTCGATGTTTATGGATTATAAACGGTATCTAGGAACCATAAACGAACATAAAGAACCTTGGATTTATGAAAAACTATTGATCATAGTGCTTTGGATAAAAAAACACTTTAGAGCATTGGTATACTTAACGCTATTACTGTTTATTATCCTATATGGCATGACCACATTATCCCGTTCTGTTGCTCAAGCGGACAAACCTTATGTTAAAAATCAAATTGGTACAATTCGCTATCATGATCCATATAGTGAAAAAGCAATAGAGACAGAGACGATTTCAGTTTATGTCCCTCAAATGGCGACACCTCCAACATCAGTGGAACCACAGGAAAAGTTGATCAACGAATATACGATCTATGTCGTACCCCCAGGTGATTATCTTTATAAAATTTCAAAGGATGTCTACGGTGATGAAAAATTCGCCATGACCTTGGCCCTCTTCAACGGCCTTGAAAATCCTGACTTCTTACCAGTGAATTACCCCTTAAAACTACCACCAAGAGAGCAAATTGAATCCCTATACGAATTGGTTGGAAAACCATAAAATTAAGCCAAATTATCGATGAGTTCAAAAGGTGAATTCTCAATAATTTGGCTTTA
>NZ_JBVBZF010000286.1:0-4523 GCF_057447755.1 Fusibacter sp.
AATTAGATGCGCACCAACCCTTTAATTTCGCCAATTGTCACTATCAAAAAAACTAACTTATTTTTTGAGTTTTTCGGCTTGACGGAAATATATGAACCACTAGGCGATATTCAAAACAGGGTGTTAGTTATTTTCGTAGGTATTACTTGACACCAACAATTGTATCGTAAATAAGTAGCGATATGATCATGAGTTTAAAACCATGTCATAGTCATAAAAATCAAGAGCAAATATAACTTGATCATTCAGATATAAAGATACTTTTAGAGCAAAAAAAGATTGTTATCTGTTCATTGCTAAGTTCCAGAACTCACCACTTTACAGATCAAAAATCGGCAAGTTTTTTAAAAATCATTTCATCAACCACCTCCTGATTATGTCAAACAGATTATGTCAAAACAACCACCTAATATCTAAGTAAAACTTAGTCAAAATGTATTTCAAATGCCATGACATGGGTATAACTTATGGAAAGAAGGTGGAAATTTTTGAATAGGGTTTAAATAGAAGAAGCAGACTTAATACGAATGGTGAATTTTATGGACTTTTGTGGGGGGATTTTGATGAGAAAATGCAATAAGTGTCAAGTTATTATGAACTATAGAGGCAATATGAAAGTCTATTTAAGTACAGGTGCAGATCAGTTGATAGACAAGCTTGATCTACTTTTTGCTTCAATGGAAGGGGTTCAAGTAGTAAAACTAGATCAATACTACGAAGTACAAGTGGCTGATTTCTCTGTCTTTATATTGTCGATTGAAAGAAAGCGTCTATTCAGCTCTGTTGAAAAGAAGGATATCTTCATATTACCACTTCACTTGGAATGTGAGCTGAGTTTTGCAAAGTATGCTCAAACCAAGAGCCTATATTATTGGATTTTATATTTTGAAAATATGGATGTTGTAGAAGCAATCGAAAATGCCAGAATAAACGTTGCATTCCAACCGATTTTTGAGGCGGATACTCTAGAAGTATTTGGACATGAGTGTTTAGCAAGGGCCTATGATGAGAACAAGATCTCCATAGGGGCAGACAGGTTATTTGGTGTCAGCAAGGCACTAGGTCTCTCCTTTAACCTAGATAGACAGTGCAGAATAAACGCAATAAAGGCCTCCCATAAGACTGGTGGAAAAAGAGGTAAACTCTTTATAAATTTTATGCCGTCTGTCATATATGATCCTAAGGTTTGCTTGGCGACGACGCATGAGATTGTACAGGAGCTGGGACTTCTTCCAGAGGATATAGTTTTTGAGGTTGTGGAAAGTGAATTGGTTGAAGACTATGACCATTTGGCTTATATTCTGAATTACTATAGAAGCCATGGCTACAAAACGGCTTTGGATGATGTCGGAGCAGGCTATTCAACTCTTAATAATTATGAAAAGTTAAAGACAGACTTCATTAAAATTGATATGTCATACATTTTATCCATTCATGATAGCCCCTCAAAACAAGCATACCTTGATGCGGTTCTAAAAATTAAAAATGACACAGGTGTGAAAATCATCGCAGAGGGAATTGAACATTATAAAGATTATGAATATCTGAGGAAGAGGGGCGTGGATTTGGTCCAAGGCTATTTGTTTGCCAAACCCCAATTTGAGTATTTTGCTTTGGAGTCTGCAAGTGTTGAAAAACAGTGAAAGTAAGAATATCTCAACCCTTTCATACTTTAATGAAGGTACAAAGTCCCATAATACCCCACAGAAGTCTTGTCAAAAAGACTTTTGTGGGGTATTTTTAAGGTAAAGCGATTGAGGATTAGTATAAAAACTGATTTCCTAATTTGCTTCAAACATGGATTAGAAGGGAGACGTAAATGAGAATTGATCGTATGATGAGTATAATACTTATCCTTTTAAATAGAGACCGTGTAACTGCAAAAGAACTATCTGAAAAGTTTGAGGTATCTGTTAGGACCATTTACCGGGATATTGAAGCAATTGACATGGCTGGAATTCCAATTATCTCTTACTCTGGAAATTCAGGTGGATTTGGCATTATGGACAACTACAAACTCAACAATCAGTTACTGACCTTAAACAATATATGCTCTTTAATATCAACACTCAAGGGGATTAATCATACATTTGAAGATAATGAAATTGACAACGCCATTGAAAAACTACGCAGTCTTATACCACAAGATAAAGAAAATCATTTGGATATCCAAATGGATCAATTCATCATAAGCATGCCATCGTGGGCGAATACGACTAGAGAAAAGGTGCTCATAAAGGACATTCGAAAATCAATTGATCAATCCAATTTGTTAACCATCGACTATAGGAACAAACTGAACGAAGTTACAATGAGGCAAATTGAGCCTATTTCAATAATATTTAAGGGCTACACATGGCACTTATTCGCCTATTGTCGTTTAAAAAATGATTATAGAGTGTTTAGAATTTCTCGTATAGTGAGCATGAAAAGAGAAGATGTCACATTTAACCGAAGAAGTATATCCTACTTGGAATATGAAGCGGTGGCTAAAGAGAATGAAGAAACCATTAACATCACTTTAAAGTTTGATTCACAAGTAAGGACTCTGGTTGAAGATATTTTTGCTAAAGAAAATATTGTCACACTCAACAAGGGTGAAATGTTGGTCACAAATCAATTTCCGGATCAAGAATGGGTCATGTCTCTCATAATGAGTTTTGGACAACATGTTGAAGTATTGGGACCTAAACATATTAGGGATGCAGTCTCAAATCGTGTAAAACTAATGTATGATAAATATTATTAAATTTGTTTTTCAAACCTGACATAAGGGTGTCAAACCACTATGCTAAACTGATATTAGTAAATATATTCAGTTGCATAGGAGGATAAAATGTATAATCAATTTTTTAAAGAATCAAAACTCATCTCTGTTAATGATATAGAACTTGAAGTATTTGAGGCAGGTCATCATAATATGGGCAGGCCAATTTTTCTTTGTCATGGATGGCCTCAACATGCTTATGCTTGGCGATATCAAGTTCAGGATTTAGTAGATGCAGGATATCATGTCATTATTCCAAATCAAAGAGGTTATGGACGATCATCATCACCTAGCGAGGTTTCAGAATATGATATTAAGCACTTAACGGACGATTTGCTTGGGCTACTTGATTATTTTGGATATAGTAAAGCAACCTTTATCGGCCATGATTGGGGTGCTACTCTGGTATGGAATTTAACACTGCTTCATCCAAATCGTGTCGATAAAATAATCAATTTAAGTGTACCTTATTTAGACCGTGGTGAGACGCCATGGTTAGAGTTTCTAACCAGTATTCTGGGCCCTGACTACTACATGGTTCATTTTAATCAATTTTATGGTGTTGCAGATGCAATTTTAGACGCTAACAAGGCTCAGTTTCTAAGAAATCTGTATCGTAAAAATATTCCAAACGTAGAGCCTCAACCAGGAAATGAGTTTATCAATCTTGCTTTAAGCAAAAGTCCTTTGGGTGAACCAATTATGAGTGAAGAGGATCTATCCGTTTTTGTTGAAGCATTTGAGACATCTGGCTTTACGGGAAGTATTAACTGGTACAGGAACTTAGATCGCAATTGGCACATTTTAGGTGAAGTGGATCCAATAATCCATCATAATGCTTTAATGATTTATGGTGATAAAGATCCAGTTCAAAAGGCTTTTGACCTCAAAAAAAACGTCCCTAACGTGGAGGTCGTATCAGTAGATTCAGGTCACTGGATACAAGAAGAAAGACCTGATGAAGTCAATAAAATTATTTTGGAGTGGTTGAGTAAGTGGAACATGTAGTTTACTTTAGAGAAAAAAATGAATTTTACAATTGGTTAGAAGAGAATCACACTACAATCGATCACTTTTGGGTTGGATTCTACAAGGTGAAAGCCGAACAAGAGAGTATTACATGGTCTGAGTCTGTAGATGTGGCCCTTTGTTTTGGCTGGATAGATGGTATTCGGAAAACGATAGATTCAAAGTCTTATAAAATTAGATTTACACCACGAAAAGAAAATAGTGTGTGGAGTGCAGTAAATGTAAGCAAAGTATTAAGTTTAATGGAATCAAATCAAATGAGACCTGAAGGTTTGCGAGTGTTTAACTTAAGAAAAGACATGGAGGGTTATTCTTCTAAGACTAGGGAAGTGGAACTTGATAAAGTCTATTTGGAAGAATTCATGTCCAATAAAAAAGCGTGGTCGTATTTTTCGCGTCAAACCTTTACGTATAGAAGAGATGCAATATGGTGGATTATGAGTGCAAAGAAGAAAGAAACCCAGCTAAAACGATTAAACATTTTAGTGGTAGCATCTGAGCAGGATCAAAAAATCTAGATATAAAAATATCTAGATATAAAAAGCCTCAGTTCAAGCATTATTATATATGATTTTCCCCTTAAGATTACGAGTATGTGCCATCCTGCTATCCCTAGTGATGACGATGGCCCCCATGCCCTCAATCTCCTCTACCTCCTTTAAAATTCTTTGGATATCAAGGCCAAAGAATTTTGTCGTATAAAGATCACAATCCAAGGACTTATCAG
>NZ_JBVBZF010000287.1:0-4515 GCF_057447755.1 Fusibacter sp.
AATTACATTTTTACCGTGGTTTAATCCTTGAAGTGCTGGAATCGGGTAGCCCTCATATCTTAGCAGACTGTCATAATCATCCTCAATAATAAAAGCTTGATTTTTAGTGGCCCAGTTAATGAGTTTTATACGCTTTTTTATGGGCATTATGGACCCTGTTGGGTATTGATGTGAAGGTGATACATATACGATTTTTGCCTGAGAGGCTTCTAGCTTTCTCATATTGATGCCATCGGTCTCCACAGGAACCTTAATGGTATCATAGCCGTAATCCTCAAAGATATACATTCCCTTTGAAAATCCCGGGTATTCAAAGGCAATCTGTGCTGCCTCACCTCTAAAGAGCGTTGCAATTAGGCCAAAGAGGTACTGGATTCCTGCACCAACGATGATTTGATCCGGGTGACACTTCCCTCCCCTAGACTGGTGAAGAAAATCCGAGATCTCACGTCTGAGTTCAAACTCGCCTTGTACATCTCCATAGGATAGAAGCGCTTTTGTATCATACTCTAGAACCTTGTTCAGCATCTTTTTCCAATCATTGAAGTTGAAGGTCGCCTCCTCTTGTTCATCACTGCTTTGTATCTTAAGACCTTTTTTTATTTTTTCAGGCTGAATTGAGGGAAAGGTTCCCTTGGCAAACTGGTTAAAATCATATATATCAATATTGATTACATAATAACCACTCTTGTACTTGCTCTCGATATAACCTTCAACAATTAACTGGTTATAGGCATTCTCTACCGTAGATTTGCTGATTTTCAGCACTTCCGAAACTCTGCGTATAGAAGGTAGCTTAGCGCCTTCTTTCAAGGTTCCTTCGTGAATTTCATTTTTTATATGTTCATATAATTGTATATATTTTGGTACTTTTGATTTCTCATCAAAGTGAATTACAAAACCGATCATAAATTCCCTCCCCCACAAAAACGGACAAGCCATTTAATCTGACCCGATTGTTTTGTGATTATCTGACTCTTTCGATAAACCCAATTCTATATTATATTATAATTGACTTGTATCTTATTACAAGTATTTTATCAGGCATTATACTTTAGGGGGTAATATGAAAACAAATCTTAAATTATTGATATACACAGCCTTAATGACTTCTTTCGTATTCATTATGACTTCTGTTATCAAAATACCAATTCCATTTACAAACGGTTATATCCACGCAGGTGACATGTGTATCTTTATCTCAGGTATTTTACTAGGTCCTTGGTATGGCGCATTTGCAGCAGGCGTAGGGTCTATGTTTGCAGATATTCTCGGTGGTTATGCTCAGTGGGCATTACCAACCTTAATCATCAAAGGCATTATGGGCTTCATTATCGGTTATTTTGCAAGTGAAAAGAGAAATCAAAAGCACGTCCTTATTGGCGCCTTGTCCATTTGGTTTGTCTCATTAATTGGATTTGTAGTTTCAATAAAGGGTGCTGATGTAAACTTTCTAATTTCAAATGTAGATGAACTTTCAGGTGTTGAAAATGTTATAGCCGCCATTTCAAAATTAAACTTTCAACTTCTAGGTGTCGCAATCGTTATACCAGTCATCACCATCGCCTTCTATCTGCTCAAGGATAGATACGGCATCTCATTTGGTCAACTGTCAGGTATGATTATCGCCGGTTTGTGGATGGTACTTGGCTATTACGTCGCTGCGGGTCTCATGTATGGTAGCTTTATTGTACCCATCTTCAGTATTCCTTGGAATATAATTCAGTTTGTTGGCGGTATCGTGCTCGGTTTCGTCATATTAGCAGGACTTAAGACGGCTAAGATCGATTACAAATCACTACATTAAACATTCAGTTAAGACCACCTTCAATTTTAAAAGCGACTTTTCCTAGAAAAGTTGCTTTTTTTTTTGAATTTTAAGCCATCTGCTTATGGATTCTTAAATCATTTTTAATACGATTTTAATATTAATGCTATATGATGTTTATAAAGATACTTTTACATTGAAAGCGAGGTCTCCCCATGAGCAAAATCGGATTGATCTTTACAGCAGCCACAGGCGGCGGCCATAACCAGGCAGCCCAGTCCCTAAAGCAACAACTTTCTGATCAAATGCTTGAATTCTATGTGGTTGAACCCTTTAAAGAAAACAGTAAGTTTCTTGAGACCATGATCGAAGATGGCTACACTTTTTTAGCCAATTACACCCCAAAACTTTATGGTGAAATCTATAAAATCAGTGGTCATAAGACAACCAATAAGCAGCTTAAGCGCATTTTTAAGCTTATGCTTAAGAATAAAATTCTGTCTTACATAAACCAATACCATCCAAGCATCATTATTTCTACCCATCCTCTTTTTGTGCATATCATAGCAGAGCTAAAAAAGGAAGGCCTAACCAAGGCAGTCTGCCTTTCAGTAGTGACCGATTTGGGTGTGCATAGATTCTACGCACATGATGCCATAGATGCCTATATCACAGGTTCCAAAATAACCAATTATCAATTACAAGCCCTTGGCATCTCACAAGACAAGGTCTTTGATTACGGCATTCCTGTTAAACCTGAATTTTACGCCCTTTCACATGTAAATCGAGCAGATTTTTCACCCTTCACGATATTGTTAATGGGGGGAAGTATGGGGAGTAGAAAACTCTACAAAACATTGGCCTATTTGATGAAGATTAAACAAGATATTTTGATTCAAGTGGTGTGCGGTAACAATAAGACCATTAAGAATAGCATAGAAAGTCACTTTAAAGACTTACCCCCAAATATCAGCTTAGAGGTTTATGGTTTCATCAGCAACGTACACGAACTTATGGACCAAGCTGATCTGCTCATTAGCAAGCCTGGCGGCTTGACATTAACAGAGGCCATCAATAAGTCGCTTCCAATGATTATTCCCTTTTACATTCACGGACAAGAGGCTGAAAATACTGAGATTTTAGCACAAGAAGGACTCGGTATCTACGTGAAGCACCTTCATCAGTTGCCTGAAATTATAGAGTCCTTCGTCAATGAACCTGAGCGTTTGCGCGCTATTAAGAATAGAATGAAGGCTATGTCTTCCAATTATTCAGTGGAAAAAATCAGCGATTTGTGCCATGAACTCATGGCCTAGGCGTTTAAAAAACATAAGGGGTTATTGAAAGTCCGTTGTATGGCGGACTTTTTTTTGATATATTAAATGAAAAGTAGATGGAGGCGTTTATGAGTAAAATTCTCATTGTAGAAGACGAGAAAAAAATTGCACGAATCATTGAACTGCAACTGAAATATGCGGGCTATGAAACTGACTTGGCTCAAGATGGTGCTGAAGCGATTGATAAGTGCTTAAAATATAGCTACGACCTAATACTAATGGACATTATGATGCCTAAAGTAGACGGGCTAACTGCTTGCAAGGAAATTAAAAGGCATGATCCTACGACTAAAGTCATTATGCTTACAGCAAAGGATGATATTCAAGACGTCATCACAGGACTTGATGGCGGTGCCGATGACTACGTAACAAAGCCCTTTGTCTTTGATGAACTCCTTGCGCGCATCAGGGCAAATATTAGAAAAACAACTACTGTTTCCAGTACTGCAACGGATGAGATGCTTCATTTTGAAGATCTTTACATCAATACCGTCACATTTGAAGTGGAACGAGGGGAAAATAAAATAGAGCTCTCTAAGACGGAGTTTGATTTATTAAAGCATCTGTTAATTAATAAGGGCATAGTCCTTACGCGAGAACAAATTCTAAACAAGGTTTGGGGATATGACTATTATGGTAGTCTTAACATCGTGGATGTTTATATTAAATACCTCAGGGATAAGGTCGATCGTGATTATGAACGCAAAATAATTCAGACAGTAAGGGGACGTGGATACGTTGTCAAGTAAGCCTAACTTTTTTATAAAACAATATCATACACTTTATAATCGATTTCGCAAGCTCAAGTTAACCACTAGAATCACTGTTTTCAACGTGATTCTTTTTGCGATTTTAACCTTGTTTGTTTTTCTGTTTGTGACACTGCTCACTCGTCAGTTCTTATTCTATAAAAATAAGGATGAGCTTGTTTCTAAAAAGGTTCAGGTGGAAGACTTTATCAACGATGACTTGGACATGCTCTATCAAACACCTGAAGATCAAAGGGTTAACTATCTCTACGAGCGTCTAAACAAGCTATACCTCTTTGAAAACTATAAATTTGTGGTTTTGGTATCCGATGATGCCAATCGTTCTTCTTACCCCTTGAACAAAACTTACTATGATCGCTTTGTGACTGGCGATGAATACGCTAACACGGACAATTTCATCATTTCTCTTAAGCTAGAAACACTTAATACCGGTCAATTTTTAAATTTCAGGGTCTACCGTGATGAGGCCAGTGTTGACCAGGCCTTGGTGGAATCCGTCAAAATCCCTTTTTCCTTTGCGCAGAATACCACGAATGTCTTTATCACCCGTATTTTAGGTACGGACGTGATGCATACAACGATCGAAATGGCTTTTGATGACGGCCATAAGGTTTATATCACACTATTCTTGACTTCCACA
>NZ_JBVBZF010000288.1:0-4494 GCF_057447755.1 Fusibacter sp.
ACCGCTTTTCGCAAGTTGAATATTCTTGCTCAAAGCTGGATGAGAGCTAATGATCTATAATGAAAAACCCCAGTGTTCACCATCACACTGGGGTTTCATATGGTTATTTGTTATTACATTAATCCGAGGGCTCATTTTTTATATTTCGAATATTTTTATATTCCAAAATCGTTAATACGATCATCATCCCATCTAAAAATGATAGAAAGAGTAATACAAACGAATAAGTTGACATAAACCTCTGCATTTGGAAAATGATGAAAACTAAAAACATTAAGCAAGATACTGGATATGCCCATAATTTTTTTTGCCATAATAATATCAAAATGATTAACTTTACACCACCATGTGAAAGTAGATAATACGTTGTAAAATGCTGTGCACTTAATGAATAGACTTGGCTAACAGAAATGAGATAGTTCATGATTAAATCGGTTGGGTCTTCAAAAAGTTCTTCTTTTGAAATAACAGCAATTAATTGATTCATCCGATCAGGTGTTAAAAAAAACATCAGAAATCCGCTTATAATTTCACCTGCATCAAACAGTCCCTTTAGCACTAAACCAATATGAAACCCAATATGAATGGTGCCTTTGCTCACAGTTTTATTCACGATTACCTCCACGCCATGAGTATTGATCGCAAATATTAGGTTCAATACTATGGTCTTTTCCAGCAACTACCCATAAAGCACTAAATAAATTGACATTGTATTTGTTACCAAAAATTCTTCAATCACAGATATTGCAACTTTCTGCGCCTCTTCCTTAGGATATCCATATAGACCTGAAGAAATAAGTGGAAATGCAATACTCCCTATATTTAGTGCCTTGGCTAAATTTAAGGCATTTTGATAACAAGCTCTCAACAAAATTTCTTCGTTTTGCGATCCACCATGCCAAACTGGCCCAACGGTATGAATAATGTATTTGACTGGTAGTTTATACCCTCTTGTAACTTTTGCCTGACCTGTTTCACATCCGCCTAGGCCTCTACATTCCTCTAAAAGACCTGGTCCAGCTGCCCTGTGTATTGCACCATCTACGCCTCCACCACCAAGTAAAGTAGAATTTGCCGCATTAACAATAACGTCAACATTTACTTTTGTAATATCTCCATATATAATTTCAAATGGCATTTTCTTCACCTGCTTTAAAATTGTATTTTAACTTGATTATAATAAGTCATCTTAATTTTATGCTTTGCTTTTATTTTATGCTCTGCCTTTATTTTATACCCATTTTAAGAACACTAAATACCACTCCCAGTATTATCCTAAAATTCATTGCTTATGGACAAGCAATTTAAGGTATAATAACATAAGACACTTCATCGAGTTTAGAATAAAGAACTAAGCTCAACATACATATTAGGAACATAAGTTTAATTTATAAGGTCTTCACCCGTATCCAGTAATGATCTTCCTCAATCCAAAAACATCATATTCTCTTTTCATGGAGGTCCTTTTGAGATTAATTAAGAAATTTAGAGAATCTTTTAATCAAAAAATAATTGCCCTGTTTATCAGCATGCTGGTGGTCTCTTCCATTTTCATTGGTATTACTGGGTATTTTATTGCACATAAAGCCTTAGATGCCAAAGGTGAAGTTATACTAAAAAACAGTGCCATTCAAGCTGTTGAACTGATTAACTCGAAATATGCTATGGTCCAAAGTGGCGCTTTAAGCCTTGAAGCTGCTCAAGAAGAGGTTAAAGAAGTTTTGTCAGGGAAGCTCAATCCAGATGGAACACGCACGCTAAATCATCTCATTGACTTAGGAACCAATGGCTATATGATCATTTACGATCAGTTTGGTACTGAAGTTATGCATCCAACACTTGAGGGACAAAATGTATGGAATGTTGTGGATTACAAAGAAGATACACATTTCATCGTTCAAGAACAAATTAAAACTGCAAAATCAGGCGGTGGATTTGTTAATTATCAATGGCTCTACCCTCATTCAGATAAAATTGGCGATAAGATTTCTTACAACCTATATGAGCCAAACTGGAAGTGGACAGTTGTGGCTACAGCATATAAATCTGACTTTAATAAACAAGCCAATACGATTTTGAAAATTTTATTGATTTCAATTTTTTTAATTGGCTCACTTATTTCAATTATCATCACCACTTATGTCAATCGCATTACAAGCCCTATATTGAAGGTCTCTGAGGGCATGATACAAGTTGGAAAAGGACATTATGATATCCTACCCCTCACGATAGTGACTGATGATGAAATCGGCAGACTTATTCGTGGCTATAATGGGATGGTAGAATCTTTGTCAAAAGCTGAAAAGGATCTTGCCTCTCAAAATGAAAAACTCCACTACTTGGCTTATCATGACGAACTAACCGGTCTTTTAAATCGTCATGGTCTTAAAGAAGCTGTAAGTAACAGACTTTCTAAAATTCAAAGCGGCTATTTTGTCCAATTAGACATTGTTGGCTTAAAATCCATCAACTCTACCATGGGCTACGATCAAGGCGACCGATTATTGAACCTGTTTGGTGAATATTTCTCAATCCACTTTCATGAGCCTTTTTATTGTGCCCGTACTGGAAGCAATGAATTTTCCTTATGGCTTGAATCACTTGAAATGTCAGAGACAAGCCACCTTGTATATAACCTAAGACATGAACTTAAGCAGTACCTTGAGCGAAACGATTTCACTCAAATGATAGATTTCTATTTATCCATGTCATTGTATCCCTCTCAAGGTGACAACTTTGATACCCTTTATGAGGAAGCCACAATGGCTATGAAACAAGCCAAGGAGAAAAAAGACTTATCCATCAACGTATATGAACCCAACATGAAATACGCAATTGAAAACGAACTCCTCATGAGACAGTACTTACACAAGGCCCTTTTGAATCAGGAAATACTACCCTATTACCAATCTAAGATTGATTATACAACCCATACCGTTGTTGGTGTTGAAGCCCTTGCACGATGGACCTCAGAAGAGCTTGGCATCGTTTCTCCAGCTGTTTTTATTCCCGCAATTACCCAGCTCAATATGATGATCGAATTTACAGAATACATGTTCAAATGTGTTTTAAACGATTACAATGAGCTCAAAGCAAAGTATGGGGACCATATTAGTGTTTCAGTTAATATTTCACCTTCATTTTTTCTTGATAAAGATTTCTACGCCAAGATGAATCGATATATTTCTGAATCTAATGTTCCAGCAGATAAAATCATTTTAGAAATCACAGAAGATATTTTTATTGCTGATTTTAAAGAAGTTTCAGTCATTATACGAAACCTTCATGAAATTGGCTTCAAAATATCAATTGATGATTTCGGCACAGGCTACTCTTCTTTAAATTACCTAACCACTTTTGATTTTGATGAAATTAAGATAGACAAGACTTTCATAGACCAAATTATTGAAGACGAAAAAGTTTTCAATCTTTTTAAGATCATTTGCAACATCGCAGAGATTTACAATTATGATATTGTTGCTGAGGGGGTTGAGACCAATAGCCAGCTCGATAAGATTTCGCAAACTTCACTCAAAGTCATCCAAGGATATCTCTTTTCAAAACCTGAACCCCTTTAGGCATTTTGCTCATAACAAGATTTCTTGTACTTAAAAAAGCCACCTGATTTATGATGTGAATATATCATCATATACCAGGTGGCTTGATTTTTATCTATCTTACTGAATTTCTATAGCTTGCCATCATTCTTGCAAGGCCACCACCATTTTCAGAGTTGGTAAAGCCATTTGCTTTTAAAATTTGTAATGCATAAGCACTTCTAGCACCAGAAGCACAGTAGAGAATAATTTTACGATCCTTGTTTTCAAGTTCAGAACTTCTATACTCGAGTTCATCAAGTGGAATATTGATTGCCCCTGGATAAGCACCATAAGCAAACTCTTCCTCTGAACGTACATCTATGATAAGAGGGCCTGTTGTCACCTCTTTTTTAACTTCTTCTTTAGGTGCTTCTACTTTTTCTTCACCTGCATTTTCACCAAGCTTTTTCTGGTCCGGAGCCTGAAGATTCAAGATGAAGTTTTGAGGTGTAATAGATCTTACATAGTTTGAAAGACTTATGAAACCACCACTTACGTTAATCACATTTGTAAATCCTGCACCCACTAAAGTTCTTAAAGCTTGATGTCCTTTTTTACCCGTTTGATCATAAACAAATGTCAATTGATCTTTTGGTAACTTATGAAGATTTGAAGTCAGCATTTCAAGTGGAATGTTGACAGCACCCTCTACATGCGCTTTTTCATATGAGAACACATCTCTTACATCGATCCAAAGTGCTTTTTTACCTTCAAGGTATGCATCAACTTCACCGATTGTAAGCGCAGGCGAAAAACCTGAAATTCTATTTTCAGCAACATATGCTGCCATGTTAATTGCGTCGTTTGCATTGCCAAGTGGTGGTGAGTATGCAAAGTCCATATCTGTTAAGTCGGATACTGTAAGCTTAGCAGCCACAGCAGTCGCTAAGACATC
>NZ_JBVBZF010000289.1:0-4491 GCF_057447755.1 Fusibacter sp.
ATTCGATTCGACGAGATGATGGTCATACGCTCAACCACATTTTCCAGCTCTCTAACATTTCCGGGCCATGAGTATCGCATTAACTCGAAGATTGCTGTACTATCAAGAACTTTCTTTTTATTATACTTGGCATTAAAGCGGTTTAAAAATGATGCTGCTAGATCTGGAATATCTTCTTTCCGTTCATTAAGCGATGGAATTTCAATAGGAAAGACATTTAGTCTATAGTATAAATCTGCACGAAAAAGATTTTTATCCACTAAGGATTTTAAATCCTTATTGCTTGCCGCAATAACTCTTGTATCAATCTTAATGCTGGTCACGCCACCTACCGGTGTTATCTCCCGTTCCTGTAAAACTCTGAGTAATTTAGGTTGAAGCTTAAGCGGCATCTCGCTGATCTCATCAAGTAGAATCGTTCCACCATTTGCCGTTTCAAACAAACCCTTTTTATATTTTTGATCTGCCCCTGTAAAGGCACCTTTCACGTAGCCAAAGAGCTCAGATTCCAATAGATTTTCAGGAATTGCAGCACAATTGATTTTAATATAAGGCTTATCATGCCTTAGACTGTTATTGTGGATTTCTCTTGAAATGACTTCCTTTCCAGAACCCGTTGGTCCTGTAATCAGAACGTTGGCAGTGGTTGAAGCCACATAGTAAATAAGTTCCTTGACCCTGATGATGGCTGGTGAAGTGCCTAGAAAACCACTGTTATCGGTTTGTCTTTTTAGGTCTAAGAGCTTGTTTTCAACAAGTTCATTTTTGAGCTTGGTCTTTTCCAGTTTCTCTTTAAGATTAATGAGCTCTGTCAAATTCCGCATTACCGTTATGACCTTAATCAATTTATGGTCACTATTGAATATGGGTGTTCCCACAAGGAGGACCTGTCTTTTGTTTCTCACAATTGTGCACATGCCAGATTTTTTTTCACCTGTCCTGATGACATCCAAAGAAACCGAACCCACAAACATCTCTTCATCAATTAAGGTTTGAATGCTCTTTCCAACGACTTCTTCAGCGGATATCTGAGTGATTTCCACATAACCCTTATTCACACTGGTGACGATACCCTCTGCATTCACCACAATGATACCATCCATAATGGCATCTCCAATGACAAAGGCAGTAATCATTTCATCCTCAATTTCTGCGATACGTTCATTGGCATTTTTTAGAGCCTTTTTAAGTTCTTTATTTTGTCTAATTAACGTTTCCATATCACTTTTAGTCATATTAATATACTCCTAAAATACATTTAGTTACCGATTGCCACCTACAGGTTTAATGTGATGGAAGGCACCCTATTGTCATCAGATTGTTGGATCAGAGCTTACACAAGCCAATACACTCATCTATCCATGCGATGGTGCTTTCTTGTCTCATAATAGCCCCCCTTAAAACAATATAGTCACCAAAGCGATCACTTTCTCTATCGGGGATTTCAGGGTATTGCTCTGCTGTCTTTTTTAAGGTGTTGAGTCGTTTGAGATGCTGTACTCTCTGGTTTTCAAGAAGGGAGATTCTCGTTTCAAGATCAAGTTCATTTGAAAAATACATTCTAAGTCTAAAGACATCCTTTGGGGTTCTTTCGATTTTTTCATCCTTATGTAGCCATTGAATTAAGTCCTTACGGCCCTTTTCAGTGATTGTATATCGTTTGGATTCCAAAATATCACCACTGATTTCAATATCAAAAATAACCAGTCCCTCATTAAAAAGTTTTTTGAGTTCAGGATAGATTTGGCTGTGATTTGCATACCAAAACTCAGCGAGCTCAAAGTTAAACTCTTTTGCAATTTCATAGCCTGTCATGGGATGACGGTTTAAAAGTCCCAATATTGCATACTTCAAAGTTCTCATTTTCTTCTCCTATTCATCACGATGATCGAAAATTTCAAGTAATATTATAATTCAAAGTTATCCCTTAATTGCGCCTTATTCCTTGATTGCTCGTTATTCCTTGATTGCTCCTTATTCCTTGATTCCAAGATAGATCATATTTGCAGGTTGATTCATAGTAATAGCATTTGAATTTGAATCCTATACCAATTTGAATCATTATATCAAATTCAATACATGCAAACAACAACACGAATACCCTTACATGTAAACATTGACATGTTTTTATTTACGTGTTATATTATATTTGCTTTTATTGTTACAAATATAACAATAAAGCTGATTAACATTATTTTAGGAGGTTTTATATGAATTTATCAAAAAGAAGATGGCTTATCCTTATAGCAAGCTGTTTTATCAACCTTTGCATCGGCTCTTTATACGCATGGAGCGTACTTGCCGGCCCTATGGCTGAATATTTAAGTCAACTCAACAATATCACTTTAACGCCTAGAGATTTATCAATTGTTTTCATCATTGCCAATTCAGTTGGTCCAATCACCATGATTAGTGGTGGGAAAATTAATGACGCCTTTGGACCTAAGGTCGTGATCTTAATCGGTGGTTTAATGTTTGGTGGCGGTATGTTCCTCTCTGGGTTTGCTCAAAGTGTAAATTTCTTAATTTTTAGCTACAGTATCTTACTGGGTTTAGGTCTTGGTATGGTTTACGGTGCTACAATCAGTACTTCAATCAAGTTTTTCCCAGATAAAAGAGGTCTAGTGGGCGGCCTCACCACTGCAACTTTTGGGATAAGTTCTGTGATTATTCCGCCTCTTGCAGCTATGATTATTGCAACGACAGGTCCAACGACAGCGTTTAAAATAATTGGTGCAGTATTTGCCATTATTATTTGTATCAGTGCATTTGTCATGGAAAAGTGTCCTTCTGATTTTGTGCCAGAAGGTTGGACGCCACCCCTTAATAACAGCGGCTCATCAGATGTAGTCAATAAAGACTGGAAACAAATGCTCAAAGAACCAATTTTCTATATCATGATTATCCTATTAACATGTGGTGCCTTAGCAGCACTTATGTTTATTCCAATGGCTTCTCCACTTGCTAAAAACCTAGTTGGCATGAGTACCGCATCAGCAACGGTTGCCGTATCGACATTGGCACTATTCAATGTTCTCGGCAGAATCATGGCTGGAACGCTTTCAGATAAGTTTGGTAGAATCAACACCCTTGCCCTTGCTTGTGTACTATCTGTTATCGGCCTTTCTCTTCTCTACCTCACGGGTGAAGGCGATACAACTATATTTTACATTGCAATTTCAATTATTGGCCTTTGCTTTGGGTCGTTTATGGGTGTCTTCCCTGGCTTCACTGCAGACCAATTTGGGCCTAAGAACAACAGTGTCAACTACGGTATTATGTTCATTGGTTTTGCCATTGCAGGTTATGTGGGTCCAACCATCTTAAACAATGTCTATGCCGCAAATAACAGCTATAAAAACGCTTTCTTAATTGCAATCGCATTTTCAACGCTTGGTCTTCTACTAACGTTTGTTTATCGTAAGTTCAATGACAAATTAGCGAAAGCATAATCCTATCGCTATCTATTTAACGACTGCAAATAAACTAATACAAAATAAGGAGATTATTATGGAAAGAAAATATCCAAATTTATGTAGCCCAATAAAAATTGGTAATGTCACCTTTAGAAATAGGATGTTCGGTGCACCAATGGGGGGGACGGACATCACTGCTGATTGTACAGTTGGCCCTAAGTCAACGGCATTTTATGAAAATAGGGCAAAAGGGGGGGCTGCAAGTGTAACTGTAAGTGAACTTGTAGTCCATCCT
This sequence comes from Fusibacter sp., assembly GCF_057447755.1. NCBI lineage: Bacteria > Bacillati > Bacillota > Clostridia > Eubacteriales > Fusibacteraceae > Fusibacter > Fusibacter sp. The sequence goes on from NZ_JBVBZF010000289.1 coordinate 3,712, forward strand.
AAAACAGAAGCATCTCATATGTATCATTTGGATTTACAAACGGTAGATTCCCTTGCGAGCTTTACCTACACTGCTGATGCCATCAGAAGACATGGTGCAATTGCAAGTGTTGAACTCTCACATTCAGGTCAATATGCCGGAACCTATCTTGTTGATAAGAACAAAAAAGATTCACTCTCTCAATGGGGACCAAGTCCAGGGACTAGACCGGACGGCCGTGAAGTTAAGGCCCTTACTAAAGCCTTAATTCAAGAAATCGTTGAAGCCTATGGCGAAAAAGCGGCACTTGCTAAAAAAGCTGGTTTTGAAATGATTATGATTCATGGTGGCCATGGTTGGTTAATCAACCAATTCCTTTCACCATATTTCAATAAGAGAACAGATGAGTACGGTGGGTCTTTTGAAAATAGAGTTAGATTTTTACTTGAAATTTTAGACAGCGTTAGAAAAGCAGTTGGACCGGGCTTCCCTATCGAATTTAGAATGAGTGGTTCTGAGCTTTTTGATGGTGGATACGACCTTGCTGAAGGTGTTCAAATTGCAAAAGCAGTTGAATCTAAAATTGATTTACTTCATGTTTCAGCGGGCACATACCAAAGAGGCTTTGGTATAACACATCCATCCATGTTCTTACCTCACGGACCAAATGTCTACCTTGCCGAAGAAATCAAGAAGCATGTAAGTGTTCCTGTTGCAACAATTGGTGCACTTAATCACCCTGAAATGATGGAGGAAATTATCGCTTCTGGTAAAGCTGATGTCGTTGAGATGGCAAGAGCA
>NZ_JBVBZF010000290.1:0-4489 GCF_057447755.1 Fusibacter sp.
AACAAAAACAACACTTTATGGTGTGTCAATTGCATCAAATCAAGGCAAACTCTACTATGAAATTATTAAATAGAACTTGTTATGATAAGCGTTAGAGATAAGAAAAGGCAAATCCATGTTATTGGATTTGCCTTTTTTATGTCTATAAATTGTAAATTGATTAATCGCTAAAACCTTGAATACGCTTTTACAAACTGATTTTTACCATTTGATTTAGCCTGATATAAGGCTGTATCTGCTTGATGGATAAACATACCTCTTGAAGTTGTAAGTCCAGGTAAAATCGCGTTGACACCGCCACTTATTGTAAGATAACCCAGATCGCTAAGACGATGAGGGATACGAAGGCTTTGAATATGCTTAAGGAGGTTATTGGCAATGGTATCGAGTTCATCAATATCTTGATCGTAATAAAGAATGGCGAATTCCTCACCACCATACCTTGCAACCATCAATGCGTCATGACAAAAATGTAGAACTTCTTTGGCAATTAGGGCAAGTGCTTCATCTCCTAATACATGACCATAGATATCGTTGTAGGCTTTGAAATCATCCACATCAAATAGGATAAGGCCAATATGCTTACGCTCCTGAAAACCCTTTGAAATCAGCTCATTTAACAAATCGTCAAAGGCAAATCTGTTGTTAAGACCTGTAAGACCATCATGAACCGCTCTAAAGGCCAAGAGATTGTTGGCTTCCTCTAATTGCATATTTGCAATATTGAGAGAGCTGTTTTTTTGTTCAAGAGACTTAGAGGTGACAATGAGTTGTGTGTTTAATTTGTGAATATAGTAAAGCACCCACATAAACAAAATCCAAAACAAGAGGTTGACGATGGTTTGTGGATGGATCCAAAAGGAAAGCTTGCCTGTATATAGGTCTAAATCCACCTTTGAACCAATGAGTAAATTGAGATGATCTGAGAAATAATAGACATATAGGATATGACCATCAATAATCTCAGTTTGAGTGCCCTTATTAAGTTTAGCTCTTTCTAGAAAAATATTATAAGTGCCAGTGGCAATTTGATTGATGTGAGAGGGGTCTGAAGCATCTGCTAAAATTAAACCGTTTTCATTTAATATAAAAGGTTCAATAGTATCGTTTGCTCTCTCATTCAAGAGCTTGGTGTTTAAATTTTCGAGATTTAAATCTGTGCCAAGAACGCCGACGAGATGACCTTGCACATATAAGGGTGTACTTACGGTGATGCTAAAATTATTAGATATTAAATCTACATATACATCTGAAAGTGTTGTTTTGCTTTTTTTTATGGCACTTGTGTACCATGGTCGTTCTCTAGGATCGTACTGGTCAGGTGGTAGCCAATCTGTGTTGGAAATAAAAGCACCATCAGTGAAGCCTATGAAAGTGCCATGCTTGAACTCTTTTGAAAAATCGTAGGCTAGGTATTTATTTTGAGTTGACCTATATTTTAATTCAGCAAGCGACAGTTGATTAAGTTGACTTTTTATGAGGTCCACACCATTGGTATAATCCATAAGCCAATGCTCAAAATCATTTAAATCCATGAGCATTTGATTAGAAAGCTGATTTTCTGTAACCTCAACAGCTTCAGTCTTAAAAGTTATGACATTGTACAGTGTAAGCAATAACATGATCATTGCCAGTAAAATATATGGTTTTTGCTTATTGAATTTCATATGGCCCTCTCAATTCTCTCTTCACATATTATAACGTATTTTCAGAACTTCTGAAATGAAGAAGTCGTAATTAAAAGTAAGAATAAGATTAAAAAACCGTAAGAAAAAATTAAGTGAATACTAAACTCCTACTGGTAGTTGCAAATTAAATAGAAGCGTAAGATTAAATTACAGAGGTGATTACAGTGCTTAATTTTAAATCCAAAACATTATCAGAGCAAGAATTGGTCCAGCAGTTAAAATGTATTTTTGATTCATGCGACCTTGAAGATTATAAAACAAAGAAGTTTGCTGGGCTCCTTCACGATTATATACCCTATAATAACGGCTTAAAAACAAGACTAGAACTGATTGGAAAACTTGGCTACATGGAGGCTTTGTTAAAGCTCAATAAAGATGCTGAAAGCAATTCAAAAAAAATCGAACGGTTTTCCATTCAAATTGCCAGTGAGTATGGTTTTGAACCTGAAATACTAATGAGAACATTCTACTTGGCAGCTAAAAGTGCTGACATTGCTATAGCTCAAAATAGTAAAAAAACATCAGGCGATGGGAGTGCTCTCATCACCAATGCTGTACGAGGCAATTTTTCAAAAAATCACAGAAGTGAGTCGCAGGATCAGCCTACTCAAGCTTTACCCATGACCAATACAGCTATGAAAACAAAGGCTTCAATGCAGTCCCAAACTTCAGCACACTCACAACCACTCAAGGCTACAAAACGGAAGTGGCTTAGAAACAAGGGGAATCTTATTAAACTGATGTTTTTTATTTTAGGCCTTACAGGTGGTGATCTCTATCTAAACATGTACTTTAACAATTCACCAAATGCCCTTCTATCCTTAAAAGAAGCTGTTAGCGTATGGTGGCCCATGATTTTCATTTCAAGTGCTGTGATTAGCGCCATCACAAGTATATGTTATCGAAAATTCAAAATGAATTTTGCAAGTTTCTTGCCCATTATCATTCTAATGATTCAACTGGTTGGCATTGTTTTAAAAGTAGAAATGCCCATCCTGTATGAAACCATTCAGATGGTGATGTTAAACATTATGATTCTAAGTTTTTTATTGACGTGTGGCTATTCAATAAGACTGCCTAAGGGTGCTAAGGACTTTATATCTCATAAAGCCATTTATAGTTATTATGCAGCAGGCATTTTATTCTTATTAGGTCAGTATTTAGTGAGGGTGTCGGTATGAAGTGTATAAACATACAAATAGGAAGGGAGTATATATATGTCGGATATATTAAAAAAAGGTGATGTCGTATCGTCTAATACTCAACGGTTTGAAATAATTGATGAGATTGGCACTGGAGGACAGGGCAATGTTTACAAAGTCAAATCAAGTGAGGGTAATTATGCGCTTAAATGGTATAACCAGTCAGCATCCACAACTGAACAATATGATGCCATTCAACTCTTGATTGAAAAAGGCAGTCCAAGCGAAAAGTTTATTTGGCCCCTGGCGCTTTGTGAAGGTGAATCTGAAAACCATTTTGGTTATATTATGCCTTTAATAGACACTAAAAAATTTACAAAGATGTCTCAGTATTTTGCAGGTGAGGTCAATGTTGATCGGTTTGAAGTTTTAATAGATGCCTGTATTAGGATTGCGCATGGTTTTAACGAACTACATTTAAGTGGTCTTTGTTATCGGGATATATCATTTGGAAATCTTTTTGTTGACTTTAATACAGGTGAAATACTGATTTGTGATAATGATAATGTCACATTTGACAATCTAAAGAGCACAGAGGACATTTGGGGAACAAGTGGTTTTATGGCACCCGAAATCGTTAGAGGTGAGAGCGCACCTAATTCACAAACGGATTTGTATTCGCTTTCAGTGGTGATTTTTAGGATGTTAAACAAACAACATCCCCTTCAAGGACAGCGTGAATACGCTATAGAAATTGCAGACCCTGAATCGGATCAAATGCTCTATGGGACGAATCCCATATTTATATACGACCCGATAGATGCGACTAACAGACCGGTAAAAGGCTATAAGGATATTGCAGATGCCTATTGGCCCTATTATCCAGATAGTATCAAAGCGCTCTTTGTGGAAGCCTTTACAGAAGGCCTACACGATCCCCACAAGCGCATCAGAGAATCCATATGGATAAAAGCCTTGAGTGCACTTAAGGGTGAAATCACATATTGTTATCATTGTGAACATCAAATCTTCTATAACAAGGCCATGCTTAGACAAGAGGGCGTTTGCCCTAAATGTGGGAAGACGATTAAGATCTTACCACTGCGCATGAAGGTGGAAAATCAGATCATCATGCTTAATCATGATTCGGTGATTTATAAAAACCAAGTAGACGCCTCATCCTTGATGGCCTATGATGTCAAGATCGCAAGAGTAGAAGTGCATCCAAAATATCCTAGTGTCTGGGGATTGAGAAACTTATCAGGTGAAATTTGGACCTATACGACTAAAAATAATGAGTTGAGAGAAATCTCCAAAAACGGTGTCGTACCCATTCAGTCAGGGCAAGAAATCAATTTCGGCAATGTCGTTGGGATCATAAGATAGGGACCATAAAATAGGGACCATAAAATCCTATTTCGAATATGCCTATTTGTAAAAGACACATTTATCAAACGTAAGAATTATTAGTGCAAGTTTATAATGAAGCATTAGGCATAAATTAAATTGCTTAAATCAAAAATATATAATTGAAATTATTAATCACATGAGATTAAAACCATAAGGAGGCTATTATGTCAGTAGAACGTGAAGGTAAAATGGGTGCAAGGGATTTACATTTATTTTTTTTAATAGATGCTTCGGATTCCATGAGTTATG
>NZ_JBVBZF010000291.1:0-4429 GCF_057447755.1 Fusibacter sp.
AATTAAAGAAGACGATTCTGAAGCTGAAGGTGAAACTGAAACAGTTGAAAAAGAACAAGTTTCAGCAGAACCAGTTAATCAAGACTAAAAAATTAAATGGAAAGAGCGTTAATCTTATTTTAGATTAACGCTCTTTAAATTGGCTCTAAGTCAATAGTTGGGGTGGGGATTCCATGAATTCCTGCTCCTTTCTTGTTTTTGGGGCTTTTAATGAGTAGATAGAACTAAAGCGTATTTTGAGCATTATTAATAAGCTACCATGATAGGTAGTTTTAAATTTACAATATTTAGTTGAGATGTAAGATTCGATTCCTGAAACGCAGAAAGTTTCTCACACCAAAGCTGACGCGTTTTAGGACTTTGATTTTATTGTTGAAACCTTCAGTGCAGCCGTTGGTATAGCCATATTTAAAGGCATTTAATATCTCCTTGCTCCAGTTCTTTAGAGCAGTGACGCAAGCCTTAAATTCTCTTAGATTAAGTGATTCAGCATATTTAAGCCATTCGTAAAACTCTTTTCGTTGTATAGCGTATTTCTTGTTATGACAAATGTCATAGAAAGCTTCCTTGAGCCTATAAGCTTGTCTAAGATCATCGTTATATAAGAGCATTGCTTCTAGACGTTCCTTTTCTCCATCGTTAAGTTTTGCATATCTCTTTGTTATAAGAGTTCTACTTCGCTTGAAGTATTTCCTTAGTTCTGGGGTCATGTTCTTTTGAACTCGTTTTCTCACGTTTTCTATGGCCCAAGTAACCTGTCTGATAAAATGGTACTTATCAATGATTATCGTCGCATTCGGAAAATACAGTTTTGCAATCTCAGTATATTGTTTCCACATGTCACAGACGAAAAATTGTACTTTAAGTCTCTCGTGTCTTGAATAGGATTTGAAATACTGGATGAGGTGTTCTTGTTTTCTATCTGGCAAAATATCCAAAATCATTTTTTTCTTTGGATCAACTAAGATGCATTGATATTTCTCGCCTCCAGCATTTCCTTTAAACTCATCAATCGCAAGAACTTTTGGAAGAGACGAGGGCTTGGAGTATTGAATATTATCAAAGATGCGGCTTACTGTAAAAGTTGAAACGTTAGCTTTTTTAGCCACAAGAGTCGTGGGAACACAATCCCGAAGCTCGTTACAAATGAAGGCAACTAGACGCCTTGTCATACGATGATACTTTGGGAGAAACTCATAAGGTTCATAAAATCGTTTTCCACAAGAACAAGCATATCTTCGTTTTCTTAAAACCAAGTAAGTGGTTTTGAACATGAAGGGAAGGTCTTTAATACGTTGATCTCTGTAGTCATGAATTTTCGTGGTTTCTTTGCCACAGCATGGACATTTGCTTAGTTTTGCCTTGGTAGAGATTACAAAGGTTGTGGAAGAATCACCATGGATTATTTTTTTTACATAACAGTCTTTTAAATCGAGTATTTTACTGGTAAAATTAGAATGCACTTATTTGATATCTCCTTTCTTTTGTTTGTCTAGACAACAACATTTTACAGGAGCATGGATTATAAGTGCATTTTTATTTTCAAAAAACTAAAAAATGCTGAGGTGGATTTATCCACCCCAACATTTATTGTAGAGCCTTTTTAATTATATAGATCATTAGTTCTCTTTCAGCTTTGAGAAAGAATTATCAACTTGCGAAAAGCGGTTAGATGATTATATACAACAAAATTTGAGCCGAAAGCTGTGATGAGGAGTCTTCAACCTCAAACAGCGTCAGCGAAAATTGTTTTGAGACATCGAAGATGGTTCAAATGTTGTTAAGCAACAAAATTTGAGCCATAAGCTTGCCTTATCTTAAAGAGGCATGATCATAATCCCTTTATACATATGAAACACACCAAAACTGATTTTAAAATGAATTTGTTTAGTCCTTATTACATAGGGTATATTTTTCTATAATTAGATACGAACTCTATTAGCAGTAAGGAGGATAACAGAAATGGAAGTATTAAAAGTAGCAAGTCATTCAAACCCTAATTCTGTAGCTGGTGCGCTTGCAGGCATTATTAGAGAAAATGGAAGCGCTGAAATTCAAGCAGTTGGGGCTGGCGCGCTAAACCAATCTGTTAAGGCCATTGCCATTGCGAGAGGATTTATGGCACCGAGTGGCGTTGATTTGAGCTTCATTCCGGCATTTACCGAAGTAATGATCAATGGCGAGGAACGAACTGCTATCAAACTAATTATTCAGAAGCACAATATTTAAAAGGAGGCAATGCTCATGGAAGTATTAAAAGTTTCTTCGAAATCGAATCCTAATTCTGTTGCTGGTGCTTTAGCAGGCGTTATTAGAGAACATGGAAGTGCTGAGATACAAGCGGTTGGCGCTGGTGCTATTAATCAGGCTATTAAAGCAATTGCTATTGCGAGAGGCTTTGTATCACCTTCTGGAATTGATCTTGTTTGTATTCCTGCATTTGCAGATATCATCATAGATGGCGAGGAAAGAACAGCAATAAAGTTGATTGTTCAACCTAGATAAAAATGAACTTAATATTAAATCATTAAAAGAGCCTTTGTGCTCTTTTTTTAAGTTGCACCGCAAATCAATTTAGTCTATAATTGATAAAGAAGGTGTATAAAAATATAATTGTTGGAGAAATAGTTCGGATTTAAACCGTCTTTATTCCAATTTGGAGGTAAATGATGTACGAAAATTATCAAAACCCATTAATTGAAAGATATTCTAGTGAAGAAATGTTAAAACAATTTTCACCGATGAAAAAATTCTCAACTTGGAGAAAACTATGGGTCGCTTTGGCTGAAGCAGAAAAAGAATTAGGACTAAATATCACAGATCTTCAAATTGAAGAAATGAAAAATAACATATATAATATCGATTTCAAACGTGCTGCAGAGTTTGAAAAAGAAGTTAGACATGATGTTATGGCGCATGTACATGCATTCGGCGAGCAATGTCCAAATGCAATGCCAATCATCCACTTAGGGGCCACAAGTGCTTATGTTGGTGATAATACTGACTTGATCGTCATGAAGGAAGCACTTGCAATCGTCAAGAAAAAATTGGCGGTTTTAATTGATAAACTCGGAAAATTTGCAGATGAGACTAAAAATATTCCAACACTAGGTTTTACACATTATCAACCAGCACAGCTTACAACGGTTGGAAAAAGAGCGACGCTCTGGTTAATGGACTTGGTAATGGATTATGAAGATGTATGCATACTCATGGATCAAATGAAGATGAGAGGGGCAAAGGGGACTACTGGTACTCAAGCTTCATATCTCAATTTGTTTGAAAACGACCACCAAAAAGTAAGTCAATTAGACGAGCTTGTATCTCAAAAGATGGGTTTCAAAGAAACACTTGCTGTTACAGGCCAAACCTATACACGTAAAATTGATGCAAAAGTACTTGGTGTCCTTTCAGGCGTGGCGATGAGCCTTCATAAAATGACCAACGATTTAAGACTTTTACAATCCTTAAAGGAAATTGAAGAGCCTTTTGAAAAGAAGCAAATCGGTTCATCTGCTATGGCATATAAGAGAAATCCAATGCGAAGTGAACGAATTTCTTCTCTTTGTAAGTATGTCTTATCATTGACATCTAGCCCTCAATTGGTTGCTGCAACTCAATGGTTTGAAAGAACCCTGGATGACAGCGCTAATAAGCGTTTGGCAATTCCAGAAGGATTCTTAGCGATTGATGCTTGTCTAGATATTGCAAACAATGTAACCACAGGTCTTGTCGTTTACGAAAAGGTTATCGAGAAACATGTTATGGCAGAATTACCTTTCATGGCAACTGAAAACATCATCATGGAAGCTGTTAAAAAAGGTGGCGACAGACAAGTAATGCATGAATCTATTCGAGTTCACTCTATGGAAGCAGGCCGTATGGTGAAAGAGTTTGGCCTTGAGAATGACCTTTTAGAGCGTATTGCAAAAGATCCATCTTTTAATTTGTCTGACAGTGACATTAAAACTTTATTGAATCCTTCAGATTATATCGGGAGAAGTTCAGAACAAGTTGATGAGTTTATCATCAAGCATGTTGAGCCAATTAGAAGTATGCATGCAGATGATTTGGGAACTAATATTGCACTTAAGGTGTAGGAAAACATATTTACTAATAGATTAATTTAAGGTTGTTAATAACATGGAAAGACTTTATCTCTTTTGAGATAGGGTCTTTTTTTATGGGCAATAGGGCAAGAGCAAATGGCAAGAAAACAATTATTTTTATACTAATTTCAATATACTTGAATGAATTACAATAATGTAGGTATAAATATTCTTAGAGAAATAATATATGGGACAAATAATATTTGGGGGACAAGAAATATGCCTAAAAAACTAATGTCTATTCGTACAGCTGTTATATTGCCATTCGTAGCTATTATGGTCATGATCATTGCTGTGTTCGTTGTTTTATGGCAAAAAGA
>NZ_JBVBZF010000292.1:0-4425 GCF_057447755.1 Fusibacter sp.
ACAGTTGTCAGTGGAAGGACGTATCCAAATGCCCCTTCAAGAGACTTTCTGGAGCAAGCTCTATGGCAATTTAGTGGATAAGTTCGGCATTGGTTGGCAGTTTAACTTAGACAGCGAACAATAGACCTAGGATTATAAAATTGCCAAACCATCTGGGCACAAACCATACCACTAGGACATAAACAAAGGGAACGTTTGCGATTAGAGCTTAAGAGCTTAATCACAAATGTTCCCTTTTTACTTTGCATTATTTATTAATTACTTTGATACATTTGAGTGCGATTCATCTGCTGCCATTATTACTTTTCGACTTCATAAGGCCAATTTTGTATGCCACCCAAGTCATATACGGCAGTGTATCCATTCTCATTTAACCAAGCCGCTGCAGCACTGCTTCGGCTTCCGCTTCTACAGTAAACCATTAGGGGTTGATTTACATCTGTCGTATAATTTGAAATTTCAGAGTCTAAAGTATCTAGTGGAAGATTAATACTGGTTTTAATGTGTCCCTCAGCATACTCTTCCTTGGTCCTAACGTCAATCAGAATTACGGACCCTTCTTCAATTTTTGTTAAAGCATCCTCAGGACTAATTTTTTCAAAAATGACGTCTGAAACTTCTACTTCACTTCCAGTTTCAGATTGAACCACCATAGATCCTTCTTCACTTTTTGAGTCTGAACAGCCTGAGATCATCATTAAAACCAAGACCAAAACGACTACTGATCTCATCACGTTTCTAAGAGTCATGTGCACCTCCTATTTCGGAAAATGTTCTTCACCACTGGAATACCGAGCAAAACGACCCACGCTTCTCGGATGTACTGGATCAGACCGTTCCCATGGCCAGCCGCCAAATCTCGTCTTATGATAATCATGGTAAGCTTCCTTGATTTCCTGTTCAGTGTTCATGACGAAAGGGCCATACTGGACTACGGGTTCGTTGATGGGTTCACTTTGGAGCATGAGCCATTCAGAAGGCTCGTCACTGTTTTGAATTTCTATAAGCTCAAGTGGTCTAAGCTGTCCGCTTTGGTTGACCTTGAGCACAGACTCATTGACCATTAACATATCACCCTTATAAAGGTAAATGCTTCTGTTGAGGGTATCCGATGTGTTTTCAATTGTTATCTTGGCATTTGCAGCCATTTTAACCACCCAGATGGATAAATTATGCTCACGTTTGGCAGCCCATGAATCCGGTGTCGGTGGTACTGCTGTGATGCCGTCGAACTCACCTGCAACAAGTGTAATCTCGGTAACATTGCCCTGATCATCCCTTTTGATAATCTTAGGAATTTCCTCTTGCCAAAGCATTTTATAATGCGGTGGTACAAACTTATCTTTTTTAGGCAAATTGAGCCATATTTGAAATAGATGAAGGGTATTTTCTGCATCTTCGTTTACAAGTGGAAACATTTCAGCATGCTGTAAGCCACTGCCTGCTGTCATCCACTGAACGTCACCATTACCATATCGACCTGATGCCCCTGCAGAATCAAAGTGGTCCACAAAGCCTTCTAGAACCACAGTTACCGTTTCAAACCCTCGATGTGGATGTTCCGGAAATCCAGGAACAACTCTGCCATGGTACATTTTCCATTTGTTCTGTTCATCAAAATCTTCCCCTAATCTTCTTCCTTCAAGCGATAGACTTGGGCCTAGAACAGCATTTCCCCTTGGGTAAAAATCCTTATGATGAACACAATACAAAAAAGGGTCCTGGGTTTCCCAAACAAAACCCAATGGACTCATCTTATAAAAAACTTGATCCATTGCAATATCCTCCTTGGAAAACTAGTACCCAAATTCTACTATTTGTATCATATAATGTTTAATCTTCATTTCAAATCTTAATCGTATATCATTTTAAATCTCAATTTTATATCACATAAATCCTTATTCTATATCACATAAATCCTTATTTTATATCACTTTGAACCTTTTATTAAATCATGGCTTTGAGTTTATTCAAGTCAAATATCAAGATTTTTTTAACCCCTTCAAGTTGAATCAAGCCAAGCTCCTGAAAGAGCTGAAGCTTCCTCGACATGGTTTCACGTGTGATGCCTGCATAGCTTCCCATTTCCTCTCGGCTTATGGATAACTCGAGCAAAATGCCCTTGTCGGTTTTGTGACCAAAATTTTCAACCAAGTCAATGAGCAGTCCTGCGATTTTCGCGTCTGGGCTATTGCTAGAAAGGCGCTCTACAAGCGTTTCAGCCTTAATAATCCGCTCATAGGCCTTTTCAAATATTTTCAAAGTAATTTGAGGGTTGCTGATGACAATCTTGTCAAACTCCGCTTTTTCAAGGGTGCTAATCTGAGTATCTTCAATCGCCACTGCGTTGAAATCAAACTCATCCTCTTTTAGCAAGTTAAAGGCCCCAATAAAATCTCCAGCAGAGAGAATATACAATATTTGTTCCTTGCCCTCAAGGGTATTTTTAAAGATCTTCATTTTTCCTGAACAGATAATATAGAGCTTATTGGCCTTTTGTCCCTGGGCAAAAATAATGTCCCCTTTTTTATAGGCATCACTTGAAACCCCCTCAGAAATGAGATGTGCCTCATCCTCTGAAAGAGAAGACAATAAAGGAATATTGTTAATACAGAGCAATTTCCCACACTTAATACAATTAATTCGATTACATTGATTCTTATTTTCCATACGATTCCTGTCTTGTTACGATGCCTCTATGACACCGCTTTATGGCGTTTTCTCGAACGCTCTAATTTCTGATTGACCAACACTTCAAACTCATTTGCAACCTTCGGATCCATTTCAGGTACTTGGTCCAGGTCATAAGTCCATCCTAATTGAGAATATTTTTCAATTCCACTTTTATGATACGGCAAAATTTCAATTTTTTCAACGTTTTTCTGAATTGGGCCTATGATTTCAATGAGTTGATCCATATAGACCTCTTGATCGGTTTCACCAGGAACCATCACATGTCGAATAATAACCTTACCCTGATATTGATTTTCTGCTATGGCTTGTATAAAACTCAAAATGCCCGTCATATCTCGACCGGTAAGCCTTTCATGCTTTTCATTGTCCACATGCTTGATGTCCAGTAGAAGTGTGTCCGTCAACCTTAGAACGTCCGAATAATACTTTTTAACGCCATAGCCAGAGGTATCTACACAAGTGGAAATGCCTCTTTCTTTAAGTGCCCTTAACGCCTTAATGAGAAATGCACCTTGCATAAGGGGTTCTCCCCCCGAAAAGGTCACGCCACCACCTGAAACCTCATAATACTCCTTATAGCGTTCTGAAATGGCCAAAACCTCCTCCACAGAAATATGCTTTTTACCCATGAAATGCTGTGAATCAGGATTATGGCAATATTGACATTTAAGGGGACAGCCCTGCAGGAAAAAGATGGTTCTAATCCCCGGACCATCCACGAGACCCATGGTCTCTATTGAATGGAGACTCCCTTTAACTTCTGAGTTTACTGGCCCATTCATGGGTTTAAAATCACCACTCAATTCAATTTGAAGACTCTTATGCTTAGTTGTCATCTATTGCCACCTCCTTAAACTTTTTCTTCTGAATTTACATATGATCGTGGAAAGTACGGTTGATTACTTCTTCTTTTTGTTCTCTTGTTAAGCGATTAAAATGGACTGCATAGCCGGATACACGGATGGTCAATGTTGGATACTTGCTTGGATTGTTCATGGCATCTATGAGAAGCTCTCTGGATAAGACATTGACATTCAGATGAAATGCACCTTTCATAAAATAGCCATCTAGGATGCTGTAAAGATTCTTAAACTTAACGTCTTCGGTCCTGCCAAGTGCAGTTGGCACAATTGAGAAGGTATTTGAGATACCATCTTGGCAAATATTCTCAAAAGGTAGCTTTGCCACTGTATTGAGTGACGCAAGCGCCCCCATTTGATCTCTACCATGCATTGGATTGGCACCTGGTGCAAAGGGTTGACCTTTGAGTCGACCATCTGGTGTCGCGCCAGTTTTTTTACCATAGACGACATTTGAGGTAATCGTTAAAATGGACATGGTCTGAGATGAATCTCGATAGGTTTTGTGCTTTTTAATTTCATTGCTAAAGAAGGTCACGATCTCTTTTGCGATTAAATCCACACGGTCATCATCATTGCCATACATTGGATAATCACCCTCGATGTCAAAACCTGTGGTGATGCCATTCTCATCTCTAAGAGCAGTTACCCTTGCGTGTTTGATTGCACTAAGTGAATCCGCCACCAATGAGATGCCTGCCACACCAAAGGCCATATATCGACCAACCTCTGTATCATGAAGTGCCATCTGTCCTTTTTCATATGCGTATTTGTCGTGCATATAGTGGATGGTATTCATGGTATTTACATACAATCTCGCCAATTTTTCAAGGACCTTTTTATAGGATTCAAGGACTACTTCATAATCAAG
>NZ_JBVBZF010000293.1:0-4404 GCF_057447755.1 Fusibacter sp.
AAAGAAGACTATAAACTTTATTTTTTAATTGAATATCAACTGACAGTTATTAAAAAATGATGGAAATCAAGGTTTGATAAAGGTCAGCACAAAATTTATTTTGTGCTGACCTTTTTTTGTTGTTAAAATCATTTAATTTCAAGTCTACAACCGCCTTTGATGTTCAAATCTAAATAAATACAGGTTTTTTAGTCGGGGTCATCATGAACATGGATAAGGAAAAGGGGTAAGAAAATGTACTCAATAAGACGTATATTTCCTGAAAATTTAATAGAGCTTAAGAAAGTCGTTCATATCCTTGAAGAGAATGGTCTCTACTATGAAAACATTGTGACAGAAATTTACGGTGTCTATGATTCAAATGAGCTCATAGCCACAGGATCAATATATCAAAATGTCCTTAAAATGATTGCGGTTACAAAGGCTTATCAGGGCACTAGTACCATAAATCAGTTGGTCTCAGCACTTTTAATGCGGTCAAACGAACTAGAACTCAATCATCTTTTTCTGTATACCAAACCTGAGATGACAAGTAAGTTTAAATATTTAGGGTTTACAGAAGTTGCCTCTACGAAATCAGTAGCCCTTATGGAGAATGTTAAAAACGGAATTCAAAACTATTTAGAGCAATTGAGTCTAGAAAGTCATATGACACAGGGTCAAATTTCATCAATTGTGGTCAACTGCAATCCCTTTACATTGGGGCATCAATACTTAATTGAAAAGGCATGTGAAAATAGTGATTGGGTACATGTGTTTATCCTATGGGAGGATAACTCGTATTTTCCAAGTAAGGTTCGATATGACTTGGTTAAAAAGGGAACAAGTCATTTGAATAATGTGACACTACACTGGGCAAAGGACTACATCATCTCCAATGCAACCTTTCCAGGCTACTTTCTTGGTGAAGAAGAGAATGTCATAAAGGCACAGGCTCAGCTGGACTGTGAAATATTTGGAAGATACATCGCAAAGCGTTTGAATATATCAAAGCGGTTTATTGGTCAGGAACCCTTTAATAAAATTACTGCATTGTATAACAAAGTTCTTCTAAGTGACTTGTCAGTATTAGGCATTGAAGTCGTTGAAATCGAAAGAAAGTCAATTGAAGAAGAAATCGTCAGTGCGTCCAAAGTGAGAAAGTTTATTTCAGAAAACAATTGGACATCGGTTAAAAAGCTTGTACCAGATACCACTTACGATTTTCTCATCTCAGAAGAAGCAAGTCCAATTATTGAGCGAATTAAAGGAACATATCATATAAATCAATATGTGTAGGAGGAGAGGTTATGAAAATACTCAAGCAATCAAACGCCGGAACATTAGAATCAAGTGACATCTATATCACTTTATCACCTAATGAGGGAAATGGCATAGAGATTGAGCTTGTCAGCATTGTTTTGAAGCAGTTCGGAGATGAAATCTCGTCGCTTATAGAACAAACGTTAAAATCACATGGTATTAAAGATGCAAAAGTAGATGCCATAGACAAGGGTGCACTTGACTGTACCATTAGAGCTCGTGTCACAGCTGCTGCTATGAGAGCAGTTGACCAGGAAATCACACCATGGGGAGGGCAAGCATGTCAAAACTAAGAAGAACAATGATGTATGTCCCAGGCAACAACCCATCCATGATGATTGATGCAGGTATTTATGGTGCGGACTCTGTCATGTTTGATTTAGAGGATGCAGTTGCTGCATCTGAAAAAGATTCTGCCAGATGTCTTGTTTATGAAGCTTTAAAGCACGTAAATCTCTTGGGAACAGAAAGCGTTGTTAGAATCAATGGTTTGGATTCACCTCATGGCATTAAAGATATTGAGGCTGCTGTCAGGGGCGGTGTAAATGTGATCAGACTGCCAAAGACGGATTCAGCAGCAGAAATTCACGAACTGATTAGGGTTCTAGATCATATTGAAAAGACCTGTAACAAGAGTCTTGGCACTACGAAAATCATGGCAGCAATCGAGGGGCCTCTCGGCATAATCAATGCATTTGAAATTGCTATGGCTTCTGATCGTATGATTGGGATAGCTATTGGTGCGGAAGATTTTGTGACCAACATGAAGACCACAAGATCTAGAGAGGGGCTTGAACTCCTTCAAGCGAGAAGCCAACTTGTTTTAGCAGCTAGAGCTGCGGGCATAGCGGCACTGGATACAGTATTTTCAAACCTCGATGATATGGAGGGCTTTGAAGAAGAAGTTAAAACGATTAAACAATTAGGCTTTGATGGTAAATCCGTTATCAATCCAAGACAAATTGAAGTCGTTCATAAAATATATGCACCTAGACAAGATGAAATCGAAAATGCAGTTTCAATAATGAGAGCCATAGAAGATGCTAATAAGCGTGGACTAGGCGTTGTATCCTTGAATGGGAAAATGATTGACAAGCCTATTGTTGAAAGAGCTGAGCGTATATTAGCATTGGCGAGAATGGAGGGCGTAGGACTGTGATTAGTTATAAGGCACCATTTAGTGAGACCCCAAAAGGACTCAAGTATGCACCACCTATTAAAATGATTAAACCCGGTGAGTCTAAATTGGTAGAAACTTTAAAAGAAGCCATTTTGAAATCAGGACTTCAAAATGGAATGGTCATCTCCTTTCACCATCATTTTAGAAACGGAGACCTCATAATCAATAAGGTGATGGAGATTATTGCTGATATGGGCATAAGGGACCTTACACTGGCACCAAGTTCGCTGAGTTCAGTTCATGATCCAATCATTCAGCATATTCAAACCGGCCTTGTACGTAAAATAGAAACCAGCGGTATGAGAGGCAAGTTGGCAGACGCAATTTCTAATGGGATCTTAGAAGAACCTGTAATTTTCAGATCTCATGGTGGACGTGCAAGGGCAATTGAAGCAGGTGAGACGAAAATTGACGTTGCTTTCATCGGCGTTCCATGTGCAGACCATTATGGTAACGCAAATGGTTTTAAGGGTAAAGCCATCTGTGGGTCACTGGGATATGCTTTGGTGGATGCCAAACATGCAAATCATGTGATTTTAATCACAGATGATTTAAAACCTTATCCGAATCTGCCTGCAAGTATTTCTCAAAATCAAGTGGATTCTGTGGTTGTCATAGATAAAATTGGAGAATCCGAGAAAATCGCTTCAGGTGCTACCCGATTTACTAAAAACCCTAAGGAGTTGCAAATCGCTAAATTTGCCACGGAGGTTATTGAAAAATCACCTTATTTTAAAGATGGATTTTCCTTTCAAACTGGGTCTGGAGGGTCTTCACTGGCAGTAACACGATTTTTAAAAGAAAAAATGCTTGGTTATGGCTATAAGGCTTCCTTTGCCTTAGGTGGCATTACACAGCCGATGGTGGATCTTTTAAATGCAGGACTGGTTGAGGCGCTATTTGATGTTCAAAGCTTTGACTTACACGCGGCAAACTCGATTAGAGACAATCATAACCATATGGAAATAGATGCGTCACTATATGCAAATATGCATACTAAGGGATGTATCGTTAACAACCTTGATGTCGTCATTTTAAGTGCTCTTGAAATTGATACGGATTTTAATGTAAATGTTTTGACGGGTTCTGACGGTGTCATTATGGGAGCGTCTGGAGGCCACTGTGACACAGCGGCATGTGCAAAGATGACCATAGTGGTTGCTCCCCTATTTAGAGGTCGCATACCGACAGTAGTAGATAAGGTGCATACCATCGTTACACCAGGTGTGAGTGTTGATGTTCTCGTTACTGAGAGAGGTATTGCGGTTAACCCATTACGTAAAGACTTGTATGAGACGTTGGCAAAATCGGGTCTTCCCCTTTTTGATATTGAAACGCTACGGGATGAAGTTAAATCTATCGTTGGCCAGCCTAAGCCAATTCAATACCATGATAAGGTTGTCGGTATCGTTGAATATAGAGATGGCACGATTATTGATGTCATCAGGGCAGTGAAAAATGAAGACCACGCTTGAAGCCTTATTAGTGTCTAAAGACCTGCGTGCTAAAAAGCAAATTTTAATGGTTCAATATTTTAAACGACCACTTGCCGTTATGAAATTAAACATACCGGGTGAAATTAAAACTTGTGAAAAGTATAGAAAAGCTTTTTGTCTGATACAAAGTCAATTTATTGAATTCATGGTCAATAGAGGCTTTCAAAAAATATATTCAGAGTTGAATTTAATAGACACCGGTGATGAACTTTATCTTGTCTTTGATAAGGATGCTATTGAACTGAAAAGGCGTGTTTGGCTTTTGAAAAGTGTCATCAGCTTGGAAGGTTTCTGGATATAGATGTTATCCAAATGGATGGTAAACCAATCTCTAGACAAGATATGGGATACCCACCGAGGACGTGTTTTATTTGTGAAGAAATGGCACTTGTATGCATGAGAAAAAGAGCACACTCAGAGGCTCAA
>NZ_JBVBZF010000294.1:0-4394 GCF_057447755.1 Fusibacter sp.
AAAGGGCCCAGTATATACTGGACCCTTTGATGTTAAACTCGTTAGAGTTTAAGCCACCTCTTTATTTTCAATTTAAACGCCCCCTTTCTGAAAGATTTAACCGGTCAAGCTTATTATCTCATGGCTGCCAAAACACTTAAAGGGAAAGAACAGCTTAAACTATTGTTTCTCATGTGTTTTTTTTATAGACAATTTTTTTAACAGCAGCTTCACTCATATAATACTTGTTGGCAATAAAGCTCAAGGACTTGCCCGTTTTAAAATCGGATAAAATGTTCGCATTTCGTTGATCCAGCTCAGCACGCAAGCCAGTTTTCATACCCCATGCTTTTCTTCTAGAGGACTTGGGAATATAAATTACGGTTCCTTCAATATATTTCTGCAATTCCTCGAGAAGATTTGCTGGCAGTATCTCCGCAGCATTTTTGTAGTTCAATAAATTCTACCTCCTGTGTTTTGACAATCCATAAGTTACAGTTAGTTTTCATTGAACATCACTCCTCTCGTTTTATGATTTCGCCAGTGGCGATACAAATATTATATCAGAAATTCAGAAGATTGAATACGCTTTAAACACTTTATAGACTAGCTTGACGATTTAGCCTTCATTGATCGAGTCGCCACGATGTTGATGCCTGTACCTAAGATATCCTCTATGATGATATCCCCCATTTTAACGGGTGCAGTGACTTCAACTGTGTTAATTACTTTCATGCAATCAAACACAAGCGTTTTAGGTATTGGTTTCTCCGTCTTTACCGGGAGTCGGTTTAGAATTGCACCCTTTATTTTTACAGTGGTGGGTAGCATCCTAGTGGGGGCTGTTAGCTCTTTATTGGCGTAGACCTCACCCCGAGGACATTTATTGCCAAAGACTCTAAAGCCGTTTTCTTTGGACTCATCTTTTTCAATCGTGAGATGACAACCCAGTGGACAGACGATACAAATCAACTCATTTGGAATCAAGATGGAACCACCTCCTTGACGATTTCAACCGAAATGGACTTTACAATAGAACTAAGCAAGCTCTTTTCAAGGATGATGTTTTCCATCTCACCAGGTGCAAGGTGACGCCTTTTTACTTCTTTAATGGTAACACCATCGGCTTTTACCACCAGTTTGGCATTGTGATAAACCTTCTTGACTCTCATGAAGAGGTTAACTTGGTCTTCAAGGTTTTCAAAGCGTAGGTTTTGAGGCACGATATAGGTGATGCCCTCGCACGAAGAGGTACTAATTACATTGAAAACTACATTAGATGATTCCAACACATATTTGGCAGCATTATAGCCTGCACGTCTACTTTCTTCTGTAACAAAATCCACCAAGTCATGTACATGTACCACGTTGCCACAGGCAAAAATCCCTTCAACTGTTGTTTCCATAGCTTCGTTTACAATTGGGCCGCTGGTTCTTGGATCAATCTCAATGCCTGCTTGTTTAGAGAGTTCGTTTTCGGGAATTAGACCGACTGAGAGCAACAAGGTGTCACATTCGTACGCCACTTCAGTACCCGCAATGGGTTTAAGATGGTCATCCACTTTGGAAACGACCACTGAAGTCACGCGGTCCCTGCCTTTGATTTCAGTGACAGTATGGCTTAACAATAATGGAATGTCAAAATCATTTAGGCACTGTACGATGTTTCTTGTGAGTCCACCTGAATAAGGCATCAATTCCGCAACCGCTAGTACTTTAGCCCCTTCAAGTGTCATTCTCCGGGCCATGATGAGGCCAATATCACCTGAGCCGAGGATTAGGACGCGCTTACCGACCATATACCCTTCCATATTTAAGTACCGCTGTGCGGTGCCCGCGCTGAAAACGCCTGCTGGTCTAGAGCCTGGAATTGCAATGGCACCTCTGGTGCGTTCTCTACAGCCCATTGCCAATATAATGGCCTTGGCCTGAATCCTCATAAAGCCATCGATTTCATTCATGGCTTTTATAGTTCTATCGGATTGGATTTCAAGCACCATGGTGTCCAGTTTATAGTCTATGCCCATTTGAACCAACTCATTGATAAAGCGTTCCGCATACTCGGGTCCTGTAAGCTCCTCTTTGAAAATATGGAGTCCAAAACCATTGTGAATACATTGCTGCAAGATACCACCTAGCTCTCGGTCTCTTTCAATGACGAGGATGCTTTTTATGCCGTTTTTATGGGCCTCAATGGCACTTGCAAGTCCGGCTGGACCGCCACCAATGACGACAATATCATAATTCATATTACATGCCCCCTTATTCTGATTTTGTCTTGCCAAGGAGTACTTGGGACGATGGGCCTTCTTGACAGATGTCTGTCATTTCAAGTTTGAGCTCTCTTGAGAGTATTTCCATAACCCTTGGACCACAGAACCCACCCTGACATCTTCCTGCACCAGGTCTAACACGGCGTTTGATGCCGTTCAGTGTTCTGCCACCGCAATTTCGGTGGATGGCATCGATAATTTCCCCCTCTGTGATCATCTCGCAACGGCAAATGATGCGGCCGTAGGTGGGATTTTCTTTGATGAGTGCCTGTTTTTCAAGATCTGTCAAATGCTCAAATTTAATTCTTTTTCGACGATTTTCTATAAAATCGTTTCTATATTGCGCTTTGAGTATTTCAGAAATTTCCTTTGCCACATAAATGCCGATTGCGGGTGCACTGGAAAGTCCTGGCGACTTCATACCAGCGATGTTATAAAATCCATCTACCTTGCTTGGTCCTATGATAAAGTCTCCTGTTGAAGGTTCAGCTCTTAGGCCTGAAAAAGTTGTAATATTTTCTTTAAAAGGTATGTTTGTAATAAGGTCACTTGCTGACTGTTTGACATATTGAAGACCTTCTGAAGTCGTTTCTGTGGCCTCCTTGGCATCAAGAGGTAAATCTTCAGAATTTGGTCCGATGAGAAGGTTGCCATCCACAGTCGGAACGATTAAAGTTCCCTTGCCTAGCTTTGAGGGACATGGAAAAATGATTGAATGCACATGACCTTTGGCGGTCTTATCCAGTAGATAATACTGTCCCCTTCTTGGTGTAATGGAGAACTCTGGATCATGACAAACCATTTCATAGACCCTGTCGGCATATACCCCAGCTGCATTTAAGACATACCTTGCTTTGACAGTTTCACGTCCGTTTGAAATGACAAAATGCTGGTCTTCTTTTTTGATACTTTCGACCTGAAAGTTAAGCCTTAAGTCAGTACCATTATCCATTGCATTTTCAATATAGGCCATGGTGAGCTCCCAGGGTTCAGTAATACCTGCAGTAGGGGCATAGAGTGCAGCGATGGCATTTTCCGAAATATGAGGCTCTAGTGCTCTTAAAGCGTCTTGGTCGATAATTTTTAGATCGGGAATGTTCAAACGTTCGCCGTTGCGCTTTAAGGCTTCCAGGGTGAGGAGGTCTTCTTCATTGAAAGCACAAACAAGTGAACCTATGCGCTGAAAAGGAACGTCTAATACTTGACAGATATCCCCAAATAGCCTGTTGCCCCATGCATTGAACTTGCCTTTGTTGGTATCAAAAGGGGCATCATATCCTGCGTGAACGATGGCGCTATTGGCCTTTGAGGTACCTGTTGAAACATCGTTATCTCTTTCGAGAATCAGAATTTTTAACTTATATCTAGTAAGTTCTCTTGCAACGGCAGCGCCAATGACACCTGCCCCGATTATAGCCACGTCATACATGATTTAAACCTCCATGACTTAAAATAAACATCTATATCCTTAGTGCAAATATTAAAAAGAGCCATCACAAACAAGCCTAATCAAAGGCTGACTTGTGATGGCTCTCATTCTCTTGCCATTTATTTTCTATTAATTTTATTATATCAAACTTGATTCTAATAAGGAAGTTAAATAAATCACTCCGCATCTTCCCATGCCTTAGAACGTTCGACAGCCTTCTTCCAACCCTTATAGAGCTTAGCTCTCTGGTCTTCATCAATTGTATTTTGGAATTGTCTTCCCATGGCCCAGTTTTCTGCGATTTCCTCTTTTGATTTCCAGAAACCAACTGCAAGGCCAGCAAGGTAAGCGGCACCAAGAGCGGTTGTTTCCGTTACTTTTGGGCGGTCAACATCTACTCCCAAGATATCTGATTGGAACTGCATAAGGAAATTATTAACCGTGGCACCACCATCGACCTTTAGTGATGCAAGCTTGATGTTAGAATCCTCTTGCATGGCTTCAAGGACATCTCTTGTCTGATAAGCGATGGATTCCAGTGTGGCTCTAATAATATGGTTCTTGTTAGAGCCCCTTGTCAAGCCGACGATACTGCCTCTTGCATACATGTCCCAGTAGGGTGCCCCAAGCCCTGCAAATGCAGGTACGAGATAGACGCCGTTAGTATCTTCAACCTTTGATGCGAAGTATTCCGTATCAGCAGCGTCAGAGAT
>NZ_JBVBZF010000295.1:0-4376 GCF_057447755.1 Fusibacter sp.
AACTTTGTGAATGCTAGTCATAATTTTAGTGAAGAGTCTCAGCTTATTAAGAGGGTACATGAAGAATTCGGCACCATCGAAGATTCTATCGCAAATATCGCTGCAATTTTACAGGAAAATTCAGCTCATTTTGAAGAAATTGCATCAAGGGTTGAGGTTCAATCAGAGATTTCTCAGATTGTTACGGCAGAAATTGAGGCAATTGCCAAGATCGGCTTACAGCTTTATGAGAGTGTAAGTGAAGAAAGCTAAACGAGTAATGAATGAAAGTAATTGGTGATGGTCTAGATGACCATCGCCTTTTTTATATGACACTTATTTTTTATACCTTGATTTATATGCCCTTAACAGAACTGGGCAAGTAATTAAAATTCAAATATAATAATAAAATGCTAACTTTAATAAGTTGAAGTGGATACAAGAGCGATTTGGATAGATTTACATATCGTTAATCATATAGTAAAATTGTTTATAAAATGAAGCAACATAAGAAAACTGCTTTATCAGGTTTAATTGATAAAGTATGATCGTAATTGAAAATGAACGCTTTTTTAATTTGAACAAACTTTGAAGGAGGGAATTTACATGACTAGTACTATTTCTTATGAAAAAGCTAACGAATTGCTTTTAAGGTATAATAAAGATCCTTTTCACATCTTGCACGGTCTTACAGTAAGTGGGGTTATGGATTGGTATGCTAAGGAGCTTGGTTATGGTGATGAAGCAAATTACTGGAGTATAGTTGGACTTCTCCATGATATCGATTTTGGTATGTATCCCGATGAACATTGTGTTAAAGCACCTGAATTACTTAGTGAAGCTAATGTCAGTGAAGAAATGATTTATTCAATTTGTAGCCATGGTTACGGTATATGTGTGGATATAATGCCAAAACATGAAATGGAAAAGGTGTTGTTTGCAACTGATGAGTTAACGGGGTTAATTGGTGCTGCAGTTAGAATGAGACCGTCGAAAAGTGCAATGGATTTTGAAGTTTCTAGTTTAAAAAAGAAATTTAAAGATAAAAAATTTGCAGCTGGATGCTCTAGGGATATAATTGTACAGGGGGCTGATATGCTTGGATGGACTCTCGATGAATTGTTTGAAAAGACTATCCTTGCAATGCGATATTGTGAAGAAACTGTGATCAAAAGTATGAATGATTTAGGCTTATAATTAAAAATAAATCAAATCGAATATATTTAAAAAGTAGTTTGCTCAGAATAGAGCAAACTACTTTTTTTATAGAGATGAATATTATATAGGTAATAAAAAGATTATAAAGTGCCTTCAAGTTTATAAAACGCAAGTGAAAACTTGCCTTCAATTGGAAAAAATAATTAGTCTGATAAGACCAGTTATGATAAATACCATACCGGAGAAATGTCTCAGAATTAGAAATTTACTTATGGTCAGGACCTAAGCAAGAATACTAATGAATTCTGAAAAACTAAATTAACTCTTTGAAACCATTCATAATCAAAGACATGTTCTGTTCAACAAAAGATTTTGCTGTGACTTGTCTTCCTTTGTTATTCCAATCGTATGCGGCACCATACATTCCCCAACTTAACAGAATAGATGCTGAATTTATCAATAATTGTTCGTCTGAATTTAAAATTTTATCTTTAGTTAGAAAATCATATAAAGTAGTTTTAGTGATTTCCTTTATTTTGTATTCAAACTGTGTCCCAAAAGTTTTATAACTTCTTTGGCATAAAGTACTTAATTCAGTATGAAAATCACATATTGCTAAAAATATGCATTTAATGGTCTCTTCATTTAGAGTTTTATGTCCCTCTATTCTATGAAGCAATATTGTCATAAAAGAATCTGTTATTTTGGAATCAAGAATATCAAATTTGTCCACAAAATGGGCATAGAAGGTAGCTCGATTAACCGTAGCTCTTTCAGCAATATCTTTTACCGTTATATCATCAAATTCTTTTTCTCGCATCAATGAAGTAAAGGCCTCTTGAATAAGTTTACGTGTCCGAACAACACGTGGATCAATCCCATTTTTTTTCATTATCATTTCATGCCTCCCCATAATATAAGCAACAATTTTTTATATGTGTTGGTTATACAACGAATTTGTATTATTGATGGTTGAGATCAGTTTATAAATATTATAGCATAGAATTACAACACGTGTTTAGAAAACAACATATGTCAAAAAAGTTTCGTTACAATAATTCTAAGTTAAAAAGAAGGGGAATAGATTATGATGTTTAAGTCAAATCAGTCAATGGAAAGTCAAATGCTTTTTAATATGATTAGAGATCGTCATTCAACACGGAGGTTTAATCCTGATATAAATATTTCAGAGGAGGAACTGATTGAAATGTTAGAACAAGCAGCTTTAGCACCTTCTGGTGGGAATCTACAATCATGGCGGTTCTTAGTAATCAATACATCTGAAATGAAAGAAAAACTTTATTCAATCGCTTACAATCAGAAACAAGTAGTTGAAGCTTCAGCTGTCATAGCTGTACTTGGTGATGTAGAAGCCTATACAAAGGCTGAAAAAATATATAGTTTAGCGGCAGATGAAGGTTATATTTCAAGTGATATTGCAAAAGCACTTAGTAAACGTTATATAGACTTATATTCAAGTTTATCATTGGAAGAAGTTCGTCAAATAGTATGTATAGACTGCGGACTTGTGTCTATGCAGCTTATGCTTACTGCCCATAGTAAGGGTTATGATACCGTGCCAATGACAGGATATGATAAAGAGAAATTCTCAATAACTTTTAATGTTCCAAAACAATATTTTCCAGTTTTGCTTATAGCACTAGGCAAAGCAAAGATACCAGGTCAACCAAGTGTAAGACTACCAATCGAAGAAGTTGTTTTTTTTAATGAATTCTAAATGGATATTTTTAAGAGTCAATTCTTACAAACGTTTAGTTGAAGCACCAATACTACTTGAAGAAAAATATAGATTAAGTTATAATAGTTGATAATATCAACTAAACGAGGTGTGGGGGATGAAAAAAGAAGAAATAGTAAGAAAGGAACTAAGACTTATTGTAAGGGAATTAGGTTTATTAAATTACAATTGTTTCAATTCTGGTTTGACAATAGCTCAAGCCCATATATTAAATTACCTAAAACATAATGGAAAGACAACGTTTAACGAACTACTAATCAATTTGGGTATTGATAAGGCTTCTCTGAGTAGGATTATTAGCAATCTGGAAGCTAGAAATTTCTTAGAACTAAAAAAATCAGAATATGACAAGAGGATGAAGGATATTTACCTTCTACCACTAGGATTGACAGCTATTAACGATGGCGATATTAAGGCAAATACATTTATGAGTGAAATTTTAGATCAAGGAGATAGTGTAGTCATCGATAATATTGTAGCTGGATTCAGAGATTTCCGTATCCTGGCATTGAAAACGCACCTTAAAAAAAATGATTCTAGGATATTAATTGAGAAAATTTCAGACAATTATATGGATGAGGCGTTAAAATTGGCAACAGAAGTCTTTACTGTGGAGCAAGGGATTCCGACAGACTTGATTCCGTTAGATTGTCATTTAAAACCAGTTTGGTGGTGTGCAAGAGTAGGTGAGGATATTGTTGGAGTAGTAGCTGCTTGGGAGAAAAACAAAAAATGGCAATGGGGGAGATTTGCCGTTGATAAGGGCTTACGGGGCATAGGTATTGGACAAAAACTGGCTATTTATTCGTTAAAAGAAATTTTCAGTCACTATACAGATGTCTTGTATAGTGATGCAAGAGATGTCACAGTTAATATGTTGATGAGATTTGGATGTGAAGTTATTGGAGAAACTGAGATGTTTTATGATGAGCCAATAACGCCAATATTATTAAGTAAAGCGTCATTTTACAAATCGTTAGAATGAAAGCGGTAGATTCAGGAGGAAAAATGCTAAAAAGAGTAATTATTTTTTTATTTTGTAGTGCGATGTCCATAGGATTAATAGCATGTGCCAGCCATGAAGGTCTTCAAAATGAAGTTAATGTCAATACAGTTTTAGTAGATGATGAATATGTTACTATAAATTTACCGTTTGAAGTATCATCAATTAAAAAGAATAAATTAGGGTAATTCATGAATTAAGATATGAATTACCCTTAAACATTTTCAGCTATTAGAAATACATAAAAGAAATTATAGGTGACAATATCATACAAGAAATAAATTAGAGTGAATGTTAAGGTAGAATAAAAGGAGATTACAATGCAAGAAAATGAAATTAAAACAGCAAGTCTTTATAATTTATTAGAAGTGAAGTTAAATGACTCACACCCTCATGCCTATAAACCTCATTTACATTCAGAACTTGCAATAGGTGTTATTGAAAAGGGAACCTCTATTTTGAATATTGATGATGTTG
>NZ_JBVBZF010000296.1:0-4327 GCF_057447755.1 Fusibacter sp.
AAAGTGTCTGACAACAATTTGGCACAAGCGGCGAAAATGCTTGAGATTGGTAGGTCAACGCTTTATCGAAAACTTGAAAAGTACATGATATTATAATAAAAATGCACCATTATGAGACATGTGTTTCATAATGGTGCATTTATTTTTGCCAAAAACTCTAAAAGTGTACCGATATGATACATATACCAGAAATTGAATCTATTTAGATGCCCAAAATGACTAAAAAACAAATAACGTTTCGTGTTACTAAAATTTATTTTTTTAAATAACCGCTAGTGATTCCAATGGATTTAGCAAGTTGAATTTTAAAAAGTCACAATAAACATGTATTATGGCATCTTAATTGCGTAGTATAAAGTGTGATCTTTGTGGAGGTGCCATGTGAAAAGTAAAGTCTTAAAAGTTGTCATACTAACATTGTTTTTTGTGGTTCTGACTGAGCGTATAACAATTCAAAATGTGATTGTCGCATTTCTTATAGCAAGTTTAATTTCAAAATTAATGGTTTCAAATACTGTGATTCATCACTATTTGAAGATGAAGACCCTTATGAAATGGGGCGTTTATGGCTTTGTATTATTTTATGAAGTGATTAAGGCCAATATTCAGGTTGCCTTGATTACACTTTCAAGACATATGGATATTGAGCCAATGGTCGTGACTTATGAAAGTAAATTAACCGATGAGTGGCTTTTGACCATATTGGCAAATTCAATTACTTTAACACCCGGAACCATGACTGTAGATATTGAGGGCAATCAATTGCAGATTCATTGCTTGAATAAGATGTATTCAGACAGTCTTGCCGATATGCAGCTTGAAAAAATGCTCTATGAGATAGAGAGGGATATAAATGGATAAATTTTATTTGTTTACAGTGATTTTTCTTGGTATAACAATAGGTCTTTGTATGTATCGTGTTGTAAAGGGTCCTACAAAAGGAGACCGTATCATTGGTATTAATATTATTGCGACAAAGACAATCGTCATCATAGCGACCATCTCATTTCTAATGAAGGAAACCTATTTTATAGATGTGGTTTTGGTATATGTACTTATTGCTTTTATAGGGTCTTATGCGGTGGCAAGAGAGATTGGAGGCGGTAGCGAAAATGATTAATATTTTATCTATCATGCTCATGAGTCTTGGACTGTTTTTCTTTTTAGTGGGCACACTAGGTGTTTTAAGATTCCCAGATGCGCTTACAAGAGCCCACGGTGCAGCAAAATGTGACACGCTAGGTGCTGTTCTCTGTATCAGCGGATTAATATTACAGTCAGGTTTTAGTTTTACGACCTTGAAACTTATCGTGGTAATCGGTTTCTTGTGGACGACAAATCCAACAGCGACGCATATGATTGCCAAAGCGATCTATAGAAGAAAGGATTAGAAGCGATGGACTTATTTAATATTATCGTACTTATAATTATGATTGTCGGATCAGTAGCTGCAGCCGCTTCTAAGAACTTATTGGGTTCAGTCATTATCTTTATGGTCTACTCTTTGATGATGGCAATCATATGGCAGAGAATGAATGCCCCCGATCTCGCCATTACTGAAGCTGCAGTGGGTGCGGGCATAACGTCAATTCTGTTTATTATTGCACTGAGAAAGACGAAGGTGATAAAAAAATGAGAACGGCATTTGCAACCATCTTAACTTTATTTTTTATCGGTTTTTTACTTCTTGCAGCTATGGATATGCCAAGTGTCGGCGTTCAAGATATCCCAATTCACAATGAAGTGATGCACAAATACATTGATGACGCCATAAAAGACACCGGTGCCATCAACATCGTAGCAGCAATGATTTTAGACTATAGAGCATTTGACACATTTGTTGAAGCTTCCGTTATTTTTACAGCACTTATATGCATTATGATCGTACTCAAAAAGGGAGGTACAAATTATGAGAAGTAGCATTATAAAAAATATTACCAATTTGATGTTGCCGTTTATTCAGATTTTTGGTTTATATGTGGTTTTATTTGGACACTTATCACCAGGTGGTGGTTTTGCAGGCGGAAGTATCATTGGGGCAAGTCTCATTCTGTTTAGATTCGTGAATGGAAGTGATGTGACAGACCACAAGTTTAAATATCAGTATTTGTTGCGTATGGCCTGTTCAGCACTTATTCTATATGGCCTTATGAAGGGCTATGTTTTTGTTTCAGCATTTCTTGGTCTTCATGATGTAGTGGGAACCGGTATACCGGGAACCTTGCTCAGCGGTGGTTTTATTATGCCACTTAACATTTTAGTTGGGCTAGTAGTGGCAATCACTTTTTACTTTATTGCAGTATTATTTGAAGAAGGTGAACTTGAACATGCAGACATTGCAGAATAATTACATGATTGTTGGAGCGATCTTCCTCTTTGGGATTGGCTTTATGATTTTGTTACTAAACAACAATCTCATTAAGAAAATTATTGGCATGAATATAATGGATACTTCTATCTTCCTTTTGTTTGTAAGCCTAGGTTATATAAAAGGGAAAGAAGCACCCATAATCGTAGATGGTGTAATCCATAAGACAGGTTATGTCAACCCAATTCCAACGGGATTAATGCTTACTGGGATTGTTGTTGCCGTTAGTGTAACAGCATTTATGTTAGCCCTTACCATTAAACTTTATGAAAAATACGGTACCATAGAACTCGACGAAATTCAAAATTTAAGAGGTGATTAATCGCATGCAAAACACAATTAAACTGGTTCCCTTGGCGTCTGTAATGATACTAATGCTCACCGCTTTTGTCATACCACTCTTTAAAAATAAAAAACGTGTTTATCAGTTAGCGCTCGCTATGATGACATTTGTAATGGGTATTAATCTTGTCAATGTCATGTACATTGCAAAAAATGGTGGCTATCTCTTTGATGTGGGCCATTTTCCCGCACCGTTTGGCATCGTGCTTAGAATTGGTGAGGTGGAAAGTGCCATAGGCTTCTTATTTTGCTTTATCAATTTGATGGTACTTTGGTACTCATATTTTAGTCTTGAAAAGGAAATTAAAACCAATAGGATTGGGTTTTTTCATACCTTAAACCTTTTGCTCTTGGCTTCTCTACTTGGAATTGTCTTCACATATGACATTTTTAATGGTTTTGTTTTTCTAGAAGTAAGCACCCTTGCAGCATGTGGTATTATCGTCGTCAAGGACAAGAAAGCCAACATAAAAGCGGCAATTAAGTATCTCATTCTAAGCTCTCTGGGCTCGGGTCTCGTACTCATGGGCATTGCTTTTGTCTATTCGATATCAGGACATTTGAGCATGAGCCATATCCATGAAGCACTTGTTGCCAATGCAGATGGAAAACATAATTTAATCCTCATAAGTTTGATCTTATTCACAGTTGGTCTTGGCATTAAGGGTGCCATGTTTCCACTTCACATTTGGCTACCAGACGCCCATTCCTCTGCACCAAGTCCGTCAAGTGCGATATTATCTGCGCTTGTCATTAAGGCACCCATCATATTTTTGATTAAAATTTACTATTTAGTCTATGGTAATCAAATTATGGAGACCACAGTCGTACTTGATCTTGTACTCTTCCTAGGTGTTATGGGGATGATATTCGGTTCTCTATTTGCCAGATCTCAGAAAGAGTTAAAAAGAATGATTGCTTATTCGAGTGTGGCTCAAATGGGCTATATTTTCTTTGGAATCGGTCTTGGCAACAAGCTCGGCCTAATAATGGCTGTTTATCACATTATCGCCCATGCCATTACCAAATCGTGTTTATTCCTCTCAGCAGGTTCTTTCATAGAACAGACTGGCTATAAGACAATAGATGAGTTCAAGGGCATAGGCAAAGAAATGCCTGTAACACTAGGTATATTTACCATTAGTTCCCTTTCCATGATCGGTATTCCCATCTTCCCAGGCTTTATCAGTAAATGGAACCTTGCAATGGCCTCTATTGAGTCTGGAAAATATTTGCTTTTGATCGTTTTAATTGTCAGCAGTTTATTAAATGCGGTTTATTACTTCCCAATTATCATCAATGGATATTTTGGAGAAGACAATTTGGATGGTAAAACCTTTAAATCCAAGAGTAAGCCAGTTAAAACGCTTTTACCTTTAATCGTCTTATCAGTTATTATGATACTTGCAGGTCTTTTCTCAGGTTCAATTATTGATTTCTTAGGAAAAGGCATCTATATTTAGACACTCATTAAATTTTTATACGATTACGATACGGAGAACCTATGGACAACATAATGATGCTACTACCGCTGGTCGTGCCAATTGTAGGCACAATCCTCATTGCAAACAAGAATATTGTGAAAGATAATGCTGTGACAAAATTTGTTGCCACTAT
>NZ_JBVBZF010000297.1:0-4319 GCF_057447755.1 Fusibacter sp.
GACCAAACACGTAATATTGTTTGGTATGAAGATCAGAGAAGTTTGCAGTCTAAAATTGATATGATGAAATTCTTTGGATTATCCAATGTTTCTATTTGGAGACTTGGAACGATTCCAGATATCTCAGATCGAACAAATGAAGCACCTCAGTATTTAAATCTTTGGCAACAATTTTTATTAAATAAATAGTGTGTAGAATTAATAGTCTTAAGTAAGTACGATTGCGATATGTGATCGTACTTTTTTAAAATGATCTTGAGGAGAGTCTTATGCATGCCTTAAAGAGCTATGAAGCAGCTAAAGAGACCTTTCAATGTATAATTGGCGTTGCAAGGGAACATTATTTGATATGTGAACATCACTCAGATGCCTATGATGATAAGGGTATTTTGACCACTGAAACCGTCTACATGAGTGATACAGAATCTCCTGAAAAGCTGTTGATTTTAACAGCTGGGCTCCATGGTGTGGAAGGCTTTGTTGGAGCAGAACTTGTAAATAGGACCATTACAAGACATTATAAGAATATGAACGCTTCAAAAACGGCCTTGCTGGTTGTCAATTTTATCAATCCTTGGGGCATGAAATATTTTAGACGCGTAAATTGTGAGAATATAGATTTGAATCGAAATTTCTTAAAAGAATCTAAGCCTAAAAAATATAAATCAAAAGCCTTGGAATATCTAATTTGTGCAAAGTGGCAGAGTGGCTTTTCACCATTGAATCTGATTAGATATTATTTTAGCTTAATTAAGTGTATAATAGTGGATGGCATTCAAAATACCAACTTAGCTATTTTCGGTGGTCAATATGATAATCGTGACCAGATATATTATGGTGGTGACAGCCTAACAGCTGAAAATAAGAAGGTTTTGAAATGGATAGACCATTACACGACAGATGCAATTAAACAAGTTATTCATTTTGATTTGCACACAGGATATGGTCCAAAGGATGAGCTCACCTTGATCAATTCGTCCTTTGACGCTTTAAATCCATTTCTATGGAAACGGAATTTAAAGCTTGATCATGTTGAAATACGAGATGTTAATGGTGATATGATTGATTATTTGTATTTGAAAGATCGTGATAAGCATAGAGATGTTTTTCATACCTGTGTAGAATTTGGTACATTGGGTCATTCCATTTATCACAGGTTCGAGAGTCTAAGAGTTACAATATTAGAAAATGAAATTTGGCAAAAAAAAATAAGCCATCAAAAGACCAGTGAAAAAATTCTCAAGAAGTACGTTAATATCTATTGTCCACTTAATGAGAAATGGTGGCAAAAAGTGGAAGCAGATTTTGATGGTTTAATCAAAAATGCCATTTCGTATTTTAATTTGTAAAAACCATTTTTGATTAAATTAAAGCATAAACATAATAAATCTAAAAGAGTGAGGTATATGAGTATGAAGTTTAGAAGAATTGATAACTACAGAGTATTATTTGAAAATGACGGGATAAATGAACTTTTAAAGACTTGTATTTTTAATGCAACAAACGGAAAAGTTCAAAACGTTGCACAGTCCGTCTATGCAAAAACACAGGGCAGATTTTATGTTTTAGAAGAGGATGATACATTAATAGGATTAATTGGTGGTTCTGTCATAGATAACGATCTTCTGATCATCAAGCATCTAGCTGTTGTAGATGCTTACAGAGGGAAAGGTTATGCTAAAAAAATGATTAAAGAAGTTCAACATTTGGGTGATTTTATGACACTACAAGTTGAATGTGATCATCATTATGTTGAATTTTTTAAAGCGTGTGACTTTAAGTGTAAACTCATAAAAGGTGATGATTTCACAGCTGACAACTATGAGTGTATCTTAAAGATTTAACCATAATTTATATGGCGAGGGTAGATGGGAATCGAACCCACCTAAGAGGCTCTTAACCCCTCAAACTGATTTTGAAGATCAGAGGACACACCAGCATCCATCTACCCCCGTAATTACTTTTTTGAACCTATAGTAAGCTTTTTTTCTTCCCCGCGAATAAGACGTAATAAATTGCTGCGATGGCGGTAAATTACGAAAGCACCAAGACACGCTGCAAAAATAATGACTTCTGTTGGCACGGCAAACAGCATACAAAAGACAGGCAAGAGAACGGCACTTGTTATTGAGGCAAGTGACATATATTTCGTTATAAAGATGATTATAAATTGAATAATGAGCAATAGGATAAAAATTTTCGGAATTAAGATGACGAGAACACCTGCTGAAGTCGCGATACCTTTGCCACCTTTAAACTTTAACCAAACCGGGTAACAATGCCCTAGAACTGCAAAAGAACCGCCTATAATGCCGCCAAGTGGCCCCATAAGCATATAACCAACTAAGGTTGGCAATAAACCCTTTAAAAAGTCTCCAATAAAGGCGAGGACGCCAACTTTTAAACCTAAAGTTCTAACGACATTTGTCGTACCTGTATTACCACTACCAACTTGTCTTATATCAACCTTACTTAAATACTTTGGAATTAAATAAGAAAAGGGAATACTACCTACGAAATAACTTATAAGAGCAATAATAAATTGCATTAATAGCCTCCAAATATATAATTTTAAATTACAACCATTCTCATTTTAACATAGAACCATTTCGGTTCAAATAAGAAATTTAAAGTGTTATAATAATAATATAAATCTTTATATAAAATTTATGACTGGAGGCGTGCATTTTGAGATATGAGTTTGAGTTCAATTCATTTGGTGATGCTGTAATTAAGGGCTATAAATGGATTAATGAAGAGACCCCTTCTAGGATTTTAGTAATTTCACATGGTATGGCTGAGACAATAGAAAGGTATGATGAATTTGCAAATTACATGCTAAGCAAGGGCATTTTCGTATTTGGGCATGCCCATAGAGGACATGGTAAAACAGCTGGAAGTGTTGAAAATCTAGGCTATCTTGGTGAAAATGGTTGGTTTAAAATGAAAGAGGATTTAAGACGTGTAATTGAACTTGTTAGAGATGATTATCCAGATGCGCCTTTAATTTTAATGGGCCACAGTATGGGCTCTTTCTTGGTACGAGATTTCATTTTAGATTATACTTATCTCGTGAGTGGCGTGATTTTATCTGGTACGGGATATCCGAGCAAACTAGAAATTGGTATTGCAAAATGGTTGGCAGAGAGGGAATACAGGAAGAACAAAGTAGATGAGAAATCAATCTTACTCAATAGAATTTCATTTGGTACATATAATAAAAAAATTGAAAATCCCTTAACCGCATTTGATTGGCTCTCAAGAGATCCGGTTGAGGTCAAGAAGTATATTGAAGATCCATATTGTGGTGAAATTCACCCGACAAGCTTCTATATTGAGTTCACATCCAATCTCCAGCGGATTCTATATTCTGATGTTTTTAAAAATCAGAAAAACGGACTTCCAATGCTTATTTTCTCGGGAAATGAGGATCCTGTTGGCAATTATGGCAAGGGTGTTAAAAAAACCAATGACTATTATAAACAAAATGGCTTTAATACCTCTTTGAAACTCTATCCTAAGGGCAGACATGAAATGTTAAATGAAATCAATAAAAAAGATGTCTATGAAGACATCTTAAAATGGATTTCCTTAAACTTTTAAGTTATGGATTTGATGAATTTATAAAATATAATATTATGATTGGTTAGGATTGATTACGACATTTGATTTTGGATGTCGTTTTCTATTTGCTCAAAGAAGGCATCAAGGTCCATATTGGATGTTGTTCCACCCTGTGCCATGTGTGCATTACCGCCACCTTTTAGGGAAATTGATGGACCATATGTTTTGAAAAAATAGTTCATTTCAATGCTACTGAGACTTGCTGAATCTTCTTTGGATTTCGACAAGACTATATGACATTTGTCTCCTTCAATTGATCTTGCAAGTACAATGAAATTAGGTGTTTGACAAATAAGTTGAACCTTACTTCTTAAGTCATTCATAGTAGTCTCTTCTTCTTCGAGCCTAATGACTTTTATCCCATCAACTTCATCGAACATATTGATTAAGTCTTGAACTTCAAGTGCCATTAACTCATGCTTGATATCACTTAAATCTTTTTTGTCTTGCTTTGCGTTTTCAATCATTTGTTTTACAAAGTCTACAATTTCAAAATCTTTTACGGATAATAGGGTTGAAAGTTCGTTGACGATGTCATTTCGAACATTAAAAGTATCTAGGGCATAATTGCCACAAACAAATTCAATCCGAATACCTTGTTTGTAATTTTCTATTTTTTTGACCTTGATCATACCAATTTCACCTGTTAGGCGTACATGAGTGCCACCACAAGGCGAAAAATCATAACCGACAAC
>NZ_JBVBZF010000298.1:0-4299 GCF_057447755.1 Fusibacter sp.
GAACACGATGAGGAAATCGTGTATTTTATTACAGCTAAAGGGACTAAAAATGTCCCGCGCGTCAAATCGAAAGCATTTAGAACTTATTTAGAACGCATTTTGAAAGCAATTTTGTAATCAGTTTTGTAAGTAATTTTGTAAGTAATTTTGTAAGTCATTAAGATTTAGTGTTTTAACCCATGATGTGTATACAAAACAATTTTAAACCAAAAATGTAGGCGGTCTTGTTCTAATTATTGAAAAGACCGTATAGGAGAATTTTAGATGATAA
This sequence comes from Fusibacter sp., assembly GCF_057447755.1. Taxonomy (NCBI): domain Bacteria; kingdom Bacillati; phylum Bacillota; class Clostridia; order Eubacteriales; family Fusibacteraceae; genus Fusibacter; species Fusibacter sp. The sequence continues at coordinate 272 of NZ_JBVBZF010000298.1, forward strand.
ATTTAAGACCATATTATTATTTTGAACCAAAGGAAATAGAGCATGAAAACGGATCAGACCACTTGGTTGTCGGGCGTGTCATCAACAAGAACAGGGGACATTTTAGCATCCTTCATGACCTAGGTATTTCAGATGCAACTCTATCGGGCAAGTTTATCCATGAGGCGCTATATCATGTGGATTATCCTTCAGTGGGGGACTGGGTGCTCATGGTAGAAAAGAGCCAACAGGAAGCAGATTATATTATAAAAAAGCTCATTCCTCGGAAGAATGCCTTTGTAAGACGCCAAAAAATTGTTGGTGGCCGTAAAATCATGAATGATGTGATTAGCGGTGGGACCACGCAGGAACAAGTTTTAGCATCTAACCTCGATACAGTATTTATTGTAACAGGCCTTGACAGTAACTTTAATACTAAGAGAATAGAGCGTTACCTGACACTCGCTTATAATAGCGGGGCGAATCCGGTGATCATTTTAAGCAAATTAGACTTGTGTCAAGATGTGGCTGAAAAGGTTAGTGACGTGGAAAAAGTTGCCTTTGGTGTACCAATACTGCCACTTAGTGCAATTTCAGATGAAGGGATGGAAGCGCTTAGAGCCTATCTTGGCGTGGGTAAAACCGTATGTTTTCTTGGGTCTTCTGGTGTTGGAAAATCGACCATAACAAATTATTTGCTGGGTGGTCAGATCCAAGATACCATGGCAACTAGTGAAAGCAACAGCAAGGGTCGGCATACGACCACAACAGCTCAACTTTTAATTGCTCAAGATGGCACAATGATTATTGACACCCCTGGTCTTCGAGAGGTTCAGCTCTGGTGTGATGAAGACACCCTTGAAACAACTTTTGATGATGTAGCCTCACTTATGGAGGCCTGTAAATTTGCAAACTGTACCCATAATAAGGAACCGGGTTGCGCGGTTAACCAAGCGCTTGAGAGTGGTTCGCTATCTTTAGAACGATATAAGAGTTATCTCAAGATGCTCAGAGAGGTAAAACATCTTGATAAACGTAAGAAAGAGGCAGAACAAAAGCTAAATAAAAAGCCTAAACGGACAGAGAGCAGACATACAAATAAACAGAAAATAAGTGTAGATGCCTTCTAACCCTTGATTTGTTATGTTATAATCTTTAAAATGAACAAAATACAAGGATTATGATGAGGCCATTATGAATTTACAAAAAATAACGAACAAAACTTCGGTGCTCACAACGCAGTTTGCAAATGTGGGCATCTTTTTTTTAAGAGAAGACGAAGTAATCTTGATTGATACCGGGCATATTCATGAAGCCATGGATATATGCCAATATTTTAGCAACCAAAGGCTAAAAGTCGTTGGCATCATTAACACACATGGTCATATAGACCATGTCGGTGCTAATTTCAAGCTTCAAGAAGCATATGATTGCCAAATTGCCATGCCATATGTGGATCACATCTATTGTGAAGATATTTCAAGATATTATATGTCCTTTTCAACTTCTGTGGTGGAAGGTCTAGCTGTTTATGGTCAAGGCACTTTTAATGTGACGCATTTAATTGGAGAAAAAGAAACCGCCTTTGAATTTTGCGGAGAGGTGTTTAAATGTATTGGCTTAAGAGGTCATACCTATAATCAAAAGGGGATTGTGACACCAGATGGCATCTGTTTCTTAGGTGACAGTTTGATTCATGTGGATGTACTTGAAAAGTCTAAGTTCCCTGTGGTGACCAATATAGGGTGGCACTTTGAAGCTATGAATGCGCTTAAAGCCCTGTCATTTGACACATATGTTTTAGGCCATGGCAGTATACTGAGCGATTTAGAGGAGACCATAGAGCGCAATATTGAATATTTTCATAGAAAAATCAATGAGGTAGAGGGCCTTCTGGAAAGTGCCTCAAAATTTGATGCACTGATGTTTGAGCTCAACAAACTCTACAATATAAGAAAGAATATTTTTAAATATTTTGTAGCGGAGCGAACAATTAGAGCTATATTGTCTTATTTGGAACAGCAGGGGCGTATTGAGATTGTCATTGAAGAAGGTGTCATGAACTATAAAATCGTTCAAAAATAAATTGTCAAAGTCGATAAGGATAATATATAATGAAGGTGGGTAACCTTTTTCCAAGATCGATTTTATAAAATACGAAAGGGGCTTGGAAGATGAGTAAAAATGTAAACATTGATTGGAGTAAATTAGGCTTTGGATATACGAAAACAGATTTTCGTTATGTCTCTATGTGGAAAGATGGCGCTTGGGATGATGGAAAATTAACTGAAGATAACATGATATCTATCAGCGAGGCATCAACAGCGATTCATTATGGACAACAGTGCTTTGAGGGCTTGAAGGCATATACGACTTCAACCGGAGAAGTTCAATTATTTAGACCTGACGAAAATGCGAAGCGCTTAAACAGAAGCTGCAGACGTGTTTTAATGCCTGAAATTCCAGTTGAAAAATTTGTAGACGCATGTATTCAAGTGGTTAAAGCCAATATTGATTACGTGCCACCATACGGAACAGGTGCAACTTTATACCTTCGTCCATATGTAATTGGTGTAGGTCATAACTTAGGGGTTAGACCAGCGCCTGAATTTATGTTTGGTATTTTCTGTGTTCCTGTAGGACCTTACTTTAAGGGCGGCATGGCACCGGTTAACTTTACTATTGCAGATATGGATAGAGCAGCACCTTTTGGTACAGGCGCAGCAAAAGTTGGCGGTAACTATGCAGGTAGCATGATGCCACATGAAGAAGCTGTTAAAAAAGGCTTTGCAGATTGTATTTATCTTGATCCAATGACACACACTAAAATCGAAGAGGTCGGCGCGGCGAATTTCTTTGGTATTACCAAAGACAATAAATTTGTAACACCAAAATCACCTTCTATTTTACCAAGTATCACAAAATACTCTTTAATGTATCTTGCTGAGCACTATTTAAATATGGCAGTAGAAGAAAGAGATTGTGAAATTGACAAGATTGATGAATTTGTTGAAGCAGGTGCTTGTGGAACCGCAGCTGTAATCACACCAATTGGTGGTATAGATTACAAAGATAAACTTCATGTATTCTATAGTGAAACTGAAGTTGGTCCTGTGACTAAAAAATTATATGATACTTTAGTAGGCATTCAATTTGGTGATGTAGAAGCACCAGAAGGTTGGATTGTTAAAGTAAAATAGGCACCTGTATTTGAATGAACATTAGAAAAGAGACTCAATGAGTCTCTTTTTTTTTAAAATTATAGATCATTAGCTCTCATCCAGCTTTGAGCAAGAGTCTTCAACTTGCGAAAAGCGGTTAGATAAGAGTGGTTACGGCAAAACAGGGTTTTGGCGTTAAATGATTGTAGAGCATTAGTTTTCATTTATCCTATAGCAAGAATCCAGTAATCGGTTAGATGAAAAGTTTAACGTCTAAACAAGGGGTTGCTTTAAATCAAATGTTGTTATGCAGTTCCTTATGATGATTCTACTTTTGAAATGATTTTAGGAGGGCATCGAATGCTAAAAAATATTGATTGTCTGCATATGGGGCTACTGGTAAGGCCTTAAATTCAAAGTTATCAAAAATCAGTGAATAAGCCCAGAGTGCAAGGGATTCGCCCGGTATTGGACAAGTGCCATATTTGGGATCACCAAGTACAGGATAGCCAATATGAGCCAGTTGTGCTCTGATTTGATGTTGACGTCCAGTTTCAAGAGTGATCTCAAGTAAACTTTGGGGACCAAGTTCAGAATCGTTGAAACCAAGGCATTTGTATGAGAGTATTGCTTCCTTAGCATCTGGCACTGCGACCTCGTCGACCTTGACAAAATTGGTCTTGTGATTAACCGTCAAATAATGCGTCAAACGGTCAGATTCAGGTGGCCTTCCTTTGACAATGGTGAGATATTTTTTTGATACTTTTCTTGTTGAAAAAAGCTGGTTGAGTTTTTTTAAGGCCTTTTCATTTTTGGCAATGACACAAAGGCCACCTGTATGGCGGTCCAGTCTGTGCACAAGACCAAGAAATGGGTCTTCTATCCCCA
>NZ_JBVBZF010000299.1:0-4275 GCF_057447755.1 Fusibacter sp.
AAGAGTAGGATTGGTGGTAAAACGCCAAGCATGGTCAGAAAATTCGAAAGTGTTAGGCTGTTGGCTTGCTTACCAAATTCAGGAATTGTGAGGTTAAGTAGAAGAAGGGCTAAAGCCGTAAGTAGGGCCCACTTATATTTTTTTATGAAATCTTTTCGTTTATGCATCATAACATGACCCTCCAAATAACTGCAACGAACACCGTTGAAGCTGTAAGTGCTGTTAAATTACGAATAATGGCTGCTTTCTTGCCGAAATATTGGATTTCGAGGCCCAATGAAATAAAGCCAACGGCCATTAGACTTGAAATAAAGGCTGCAATTTGAGGATAACCGGCACCGTGACTCAGTAGATTTGCGCCCAAGGGAAATGCCACAAAGCTAGGCATAAAAGCAACTGAGCCAACGCCGAGCCCTATGAGCACACCAAGAAGGCCGGACTTCTCTCCAAGGATTGAACTGACGGTATCAGGACTAAGCAGTGTCAAAACGATCCCAATACCCACCATCATTGGAATTAAAGAAGGCAAGAGCTTTTTAAAGGCATTTAAGCCAATTTTAAGGGCTTTTTTTGTTTTTTGTGGATCCTTTATGAGTGAAATAACCATCAGGATTGAGACTGTGGCATAAATAATCAAACTGGTCATAAGAGGCCCTCCATTGATTCGTAGCTGGTCATGAAGTACTCGAGGTTCTTCATTCTCAACTGAATGTCCATATAGAAATTTTCAAGTTCTTTTTTTCCGCTTTCGGTGATGGTGTAAAAACGCTTTGCGACGCCATTTTCTTGAGTTTCAGAGTGTGATTCGATTAATCCGTTTTCTTCAAGAAGATTAAGAGCACGATAAATTGCAGCGCTATCCAGTCTACAGACAGCGAGATTCTCTTTTAATTGATTTAATATCTGTAGACCGTAATTTGGCCCTTTGGCCAGTTCCAATAAGACAAAGGCAGGGGCATGTCTTCCGGGTTTTCCTTTCATGTGGTACTCCTTTCAGGTATATAGGGTTTTAATTATATAAGCTAGGTGTAAAGTATATCTGAATCAACTATATCTGAATCAAGTATATATGTAATTGACATATATGTTAACTACATAATACTTAAGAATGACACTTTTGTCAACATGATCTTATCCAGCCTGTAATCTAAATTTTTTTCATGAGTTTAAAAGTGTGCATTTTTTTATTATAATAGTATTAATAAGGAGGGGGGACCCATGAGAAAAATTATATTTTTTGATATAAACGGAACTTTGATAGAGCGTGATTCCAGAACAGATTTGCCCTTTTCATACGCAGTTGATTCCTTACTTTCAATGGAAAATGCCATGGAAGGTGTGGACACGGCAGCAAGAAGTGATCAAGATGTTTTTATGGAGGTTTTGAGAAAACATAAGGTTGAATATACTGACGAATTATGGCAGTCCTTTTTAGAATTGTACTTAAACCAGTTAAGGCTTTTTAAAGACAGTGATGTTTGGCGACCAAATGCAGATTGCATAGACTTTTTAAAGTATTTAGTGGATAAACCTTATGAACTAGGGCTTATCACTGGGGAGCTTTCTATTGGTGCCACCTTTAAACTCGAGAAAATAGGCTTGTGGCAGTACTTTGTTGATGGAGGATATGGCGAAGATGGCCTAAAACGTTTTGAAATTGCTGAGGCAGCTGTGAAAAAATTTAAAGCTGATCCCAAAAGGGATGAGATTTGGATCATTGGCGATACCATCTTGGATATTGAAACGGCGAGACATATTGGTGCCAAGGTTGTTTCAATTACAACAGGTGCCCATACTAAAGATCAGTTGGCACCATTAAAGCCGGAATATTTGATTAGCAGATTTTCTCAAGTGATGAAGGTTTTTATTTAAAGGTGAAGGTTATTATTAATACTAGAATATCTAGATTTACACTAAGGAGCATAATATGATTGATGAACCAAGAAATGCATTTAATCGCCCTAAAACACAGCATAAGGGTCTCAAAATTCTCATGATAGGGTTAGTCTTACTACTCGTCGTTGTGGTTGTATTGTTGTCAACACTCATCAAAGAGGTGAATGCTTTAAAACTTCAGATGCAATACATACAAAGTGACTTAAACAACATCAACAGCAGTGTAGCAACACAGACACAAAATTTTATGAACGATTTTTCTTCTACCTTGGATGCACAAGAGAGCTTAGTGGCGTCTTGTGAAATCACAGCTGAAAACTTAAAAATTGAAAATGGACAGCTACCAATTACAGTCAGTGTCATCCCTAAAACAGATTACGCCAATATGACCCTCGAAATACAAATCATCGGCAAGAAAACCTATGTACAAACGGCAGTCTCAAATAGGGGAACCTATATTGCCAAAATCCCTGTGGACATTACAGAAAATAACCTAAAGTTTATGGTAAAATTTAATCAAAATGGCGTCGTAAACAACGAAGCCCTTGATGTTTACAGTGATATTATGCATAGTTTCCTCATGAGAACAGATGCAGAAAGTGAACTCTCCTTCAAAAGCATTGACGAAGGTCTAAGAATAACGGGAAGAGTTGTGTCTATATATGATCCCTTATACACCAGCAACGCCTTTGACTCAAATCCTAAATGTTATCCAGTTAAAGGTGAAATTATTATAAAGGTCAACAACAAGGAGGTTCGGACATCATCAATCGAACTGGACAGTACCTTGAATGAAGGCTACTACTCTGACTGCCATATTTACACTCAAATCGATGAAGTTATCGAGACTTATAAGGACAGAGATCAAGTATCTGTAATCAGCAGATTTATCGATAACTATGGCAACCAATATGACCATGAGATTAATCAATATCCACAATAACTGACGCGGCATTGGACTAACCTACGAATACACAAAAAGACCCTCCTTGAGATGGTCTTTTTTATTTGCCCCTTAGTCATGAGAATTATCTATTATATTCAAATGGTCAACTTAAATTATGGGATCAAGAATTTACATCAGCCCCTTTAACCCGTGATTTTGATAAAATTTATAGATGCTTTTATCACAGATAGACTTTGGTTGAGTACTAAAACCTTGTTTTGGTTGGAGAAATATTCAAGGGAAGCGATTATAATGGGAACATGTTTAACACCACCATTGATCTCGTTCAATCTCATCGAGGAGGCTCAACATGCATAAAAATAAGATTAGAAGGTTTCCTATGTTAGAAATCAATTTGGATAAACTTAAAGAGAATACCAAGGTGGTTTTGTCACTTTGTAAGGCCCAGGACATTATGGTTACGGGTGTAATCAAGGGTTGTAATGCTTCAAAACCCATTATTAATGCCATGAGGGCAGGTGGTTGTACTTCTTTTGGAAGTTCAAGAATGAGTCAATTGATTGAAATGGCAGTTGAAAATCACGCACAGGGCAATAGGGATGAACTCATGCTTTTAAGACTGCCGATGAAAAGCGAAATTGAAGATTTAGTAACTTATATAGAGATCAGCCTCAATTCTGAAAAGACCATACTTAATGAAATTCAATCTGTTTGTGACCAGCAAAATAAACAACATAAAGTCATCCTGATGTATGATCTTGGCGATTTAAGAGAAGGTGTATGGCAATCCAAAGCACTCATTGAACTTGCCTTGTATGTAGAAAGAAAACTGCCCAGAGTCATCTTATTGGGAATTGGTACAAATTTGGGGTGCTATGGCTCTATAAAGCCCAATATCAAAAATTTAACAGAACTCGTTGAAATTGCAGAGCAGATAGAGCATCAAATTGGCAGAAGACTGGATATTATCTCTGGGGGGGCAACAACCTCTTTTCCCTTGGTTTGGCAAGAGCAGATCCCAAATCGTATCAATCACTTGAGAATTGGTGAAGGCATTTTGCTCTCAAGAGATTTTAGAGAATACTTTAAGCTTAACATAGATCAGCTTAAAACAGATACCTTCAAGCTATATGCTGAAATCATAGAAATTCAAGCAAAACCCACTTATCCAGTGGGGGAGATGTTTGTGGATGCTTTTGGAAATAAACCTGACTACGTCAATCGTGGGATTAGGAAGAGGGCCCTACTCGCCGTTGGCAAGCAGGATTTTGGTGATCATGAAAAATTGATTCCTGACGATGTAGACCTTCAAATTGTTGGCAGCAGCAGCGACCATCTCATAGTAGACATCACAGATTCAAACGAAAACTATACTATTGGCGATGTCTTGGGCTTTGAGCTTTTTTATCAGGCCATGCTTTACTTGACAGGTAGCAAAGACATTTACAAGGCCTTTGTTGTTTAGGTTTTAA
>NZ_JBVBZF010000300.1:0-4257 GCF_057447755.1 Fusibacter sp.
AAAAAAATATGTCTAAATCGAAATATTTTAGATTACAGATTCGAAATATGTGCTATAATGTTATATAACGTTATGTATTGTTATATGTGTCAAATACATCACATAACATTAACTTAGGGGAAAATTTAAATGAAGAGGAGAACATTATGAAAAAGAGAATTATTGCTTTATTAATGGTTAGCGTCATGATTTTAAGTACATTAGTGGGATGTGCTACTAAAACGGAAGCAGCAGCTGAAACACAACAGAAAGTTTTTAGAGTGGGTATGGAATGTAGTTATGCACCTTTTAACTGGACTCAAAGTGATGATTCAAATGGCGCTGTGCCAATCATGGACTCATCAGATTACGCATATGGTTACGATGTGGAAATGGCTAAGAAGATCGCTGATGCAAATGGCTGGAAACTCGAAGTTTATAAAATTGATTGGGATGGTTTGATTCTTGCTCTTAATGCGAATAAAATCGATGCCATTATCGCAGGTATGGGTGTTACTGAAGAAAGACAAAAAAGTGTTGATTTTTCTGAATACTACTGGACTGGTGACATGGTAATGATCGTTAATGCGGATAGCCAATACGCAAATGCAACATCCCTTGAAGACTTCAGAGGCACTAAGGTTACAAGTCAATTAAATACAGTATGGATGGACTTAATTCCACAAATTCCTGAAGTTGATGAACAACCTGGTTTAGGTGGCAACTCTGAAATTTTAGTTGCAGTTAGATCTGGTAAATTAGACGGTACAATCCTTGGGGAAACTGAAGCTTATTCTGCTACACTTGCAAATCCGGATTTAAAGGTTGTTAAATTTGAAGAAGGTAAGGGCTTTGATTACAGTAAAGGCGAAGCATCAAATGCTGTTGCTGTAAGAAAAGGTGATACTGAAACTTTAGAAGCTGTAAACAAAGTGCTTTCAGGTTTTTCTGCAGAAGAACGTTCTGCATTAATGGAAACAGTCATCAAAAAGCAACCAATTTCTGAATAGTTTTTTATTCAGTCTTAAATTACAAGATGCTCGTATAATAGGTCTTTGATTTAGATAAAAGGCCTATTTTATATCACACACAACAGATTAATCATAAAAGAGGAGTTTTAATATGAGTAGCATACCTGAAAGTTTTTTTGGTTGGGTTGCATTAATTTTTAATGAATATGGCGGCATGTTTTTAAGAGGAACTGGGACGACCTTGTTTATTGCTGCACTAGGGACTATCTTCGGATGCTTAATCGGATTTATCGTGGGCATTATTCAAGGAACGCCAATCGAGAAGGGCACACATATGGGAAAAAAGATCCTTGTGAAGCTCTCGCAAATTCTCGTGAGCATCTATGTAGAAATCTTTAGAGGTACACCGATGATGGTTCAGGCCATGGTCATCTATTATGGCAGTATGCAGGTACTCGGCTGGAACATGGTGCCCATTTATGCAGGGGTTTTAATCCTCAGCCTTAACACAGGTGCCTATATGTCTGAATCCGTAAGAGGCGGGATCACCTCCATAGATCACGGGCAGACCGAAGGTGCTAAAGCCATTGGTATGACGCATATCCAAACGATGATTTATGTAATTTTGCCACAGGCTTTTAGAAATCTGATCCCTCAGATTGGAAACGGATTTGTTTCAGCAATTAAAGACACTTCTGTATTGAATGTTATTTCAGTTACAGAGCTCTATTTTATGGGACGTACAGCTTGTGGTACTTACTTTAGATATTTCGAAGTATTCTTCATCATATCTTTAATCTATTTGGTGCTGACCTTTGTTACTTCTAGATTGCTCGCACTACTTGAGAAAAAGTTAGATGGCGACAATCATTACGAGTTAATACACGATGCTGATTTAGGGGAGATATAATAATGGATACGCAAAATATTACCTTGAGAGTTGAACACTTAGGAAAAACTTTTGGCACGCATGAAGTTTTAAAGGACATTGATTTCTGTGTTCAAAAGGGCGAAGTCATCAGCGTGATTGGCGCATCTGGCTCTGGTAAGTCCACACTTTTAAGATGTATCAACATGCTTGAGACACCAACAAGTGGTAAAGTACTATACCATGGTAAGGTTATCGAAAATAAGCCAAAGGAAATTTCACTTTATCGTGCTAATGTTGGCATGGTCTTTCAATCCTTCAATCTATTTGCCAATATGAAGGTGCTGAAGAATTGTATGATCGGTGCTGAAAAAGTAAAGAAGAAGAGTGAAAAAGAAGCAAAAGAACTCGCCATGACCTTCCTTAAAAAGGTTGGCATGGGAGCCTATATTAATGCAAGACCACATCAACTCTCAGGTGGCCAAAAACAACGTGTTGCCATCGCAAGAGCGCTTGCCATGGAACCTGATGTACTACTCTTCGACGAACCCACAAGTGCACTTGACCCTGAAATGGTGGGTGAAGTTCTTGAGGTCATTAAGCAGCTGGCTAATGAAGGATTAACCATGGTCATTGTAACGCATGAAATGGCTTTTGCTCGAGATGTTTCCACAAGAGTTGTATTCATGGATAAAGGTGTTATAGAAGAAGAAGGGCCACCTGAACAACTCTTTGGCAATCCAAAAAGTGAAAGAACAAAAGCCTTTTTAAGCCGATTCACAAATCATTAAAAGTAAAATGGAGAATGACATGTTAAAATTTGACGAAAAAAAACAACGCGATAGTATAAATGGTGCTCTACAGCTACGAGGTGAGATAAATCAAATCGCAGATCAATTGCACGCCAAAGGTTATGACCGTATTTGCTGGCTCGGAATTGGCGGCACATACGCTTCCTGCATGCAGGTTGTAACACACATGAAAGAAAAATCTAAGATTGATATCTTTGTTGAAAATGCAGCAGAGTACTGTTCAACAGGTAATAGAAGAGTGGGTGAAGGCACGATCGTTGTCATCTCATCGGTTACAGGAAGTACAAGTGAAGTTATCGATGGTGTCAAAAAAGCACAGGCAGACGGTGCTGTTGTTGTAGGCTTTATTGATGTTCCAACTACTGAGCTCGCTCAAATTGTAGACTATGAAATCGCATATCCTGCCAATGAGCAGCTTAAGTTATTCATGCTAGCAGACAGGTTTATGCACCTTGCAGGTGAGTTTCCCGACTATGATGAATTCTATGCAGAAATGGATGCACACCTTACAAATGCACTAATTGACGCTGAGAAAACGGCAGATGCATCTGGCCTTGCCTTTGCTGAAAAGCATAAAGATGACAAAATGCATTACTTTGTCGGTGCCGGCAATCAGTGGGGCGCCACATATTCATATGCAATGTGCTACTGGGAAGAGCAGCACTGGATTCCAACGAAATCCATTCATTCAGCAGAATTTTTCCACGGCATGTTCGAAATCATCGAAAGAGATACCCCGGTAACTGTATTTATCACTGAAGATTCTCAGCGCGTGCTCAGTGAACGCGTTGCAAATTTCTTGCCTCGTATTTGTAGCAATTATACAATTATCGATACAGCAGACTACGCACTTGAAGGTTTCTCAAAACAATACCGCGGTCATATTTCACATCTTGTAATTCGTGTGGTGACCAACCGTATTGATATTCATCTAGAAAAGATCAACTGCCATCCGATGGAGATTCGAAGATATTATCGACAACTGGCTTACTAATGCCCCTCACAATTCATTAAGATAAAATTTATAAATACATTCTCACTATAAACAAGTATCGTATTTATAAAAATATTTGTAGAAAAATTCCAAGACACATTCCTCTAGTGAATGCCCAGCTTGGTTTTTTTCTTGTCATAAACACATGCATATCTTATTTGAAGTCTTTTTAAATTGCGGTATACTAACTACAGTGTGTACTATCATTTGGAGGAAAAGACTTATGAGACAATTTACTTTTAGAAGGCCCACACTTTCAGATCTTGATGATCTATCCAGACTTCTTCATAAAAGACAGTTCAAGGCTCAAAGGTTTGTGGACCAAAAAGACGAAATTCAAGCATTTGACCTGTGCCAGACACCACTTAAAAAGCTCTTGTCATCAAACGAAACCATTGGTATTGCAGGATATGAAGATGGTCAAATGAAAGGTTATCTCATTGGAAAGATTAAGATCGAGCCATCAGGTGAACGACAGATTTGGATGCCATATGAAGGTATAGCAATTGACGATACTGTCGATGAAGCATTCATCATGGCGCTATACACAGAAGCCTCAAAAGTCTGGCTTTTAAATGGCTTATTTAAACACTATGCCATCCTGCCTTGTGATGATCCACGTTATATAAGTGC
>NZ_JBVBZF010000301.1:0-4235 GCF_057447755.1 Fusibacter sp.
GAACTTTCAGAAAGGTTTGATACCGAATTCACCACTTTAGTGGTAATATCTTGAATCTTAAGTACAGTGGTTTTAGATTGCTCTGCAAGGTTTCTGATTTCATCTGCCACAACAGAAAAACCCCTACCCGCTTCACCAGCTCTTGCCGCTTCTATCGCTGCATTAAGGGCAAGTAAATTGGTCTGTTCAGTGATTTGCATAATTGATTCTGATAAAATGTTGATTTGCTCAACCACTTTCGATTCACTGATTGCCAGTTCAAGCTGGGCTTTAGTGTTTGAGAGCATGTCCTGAGCCTTTTCCTGAGCTCTTAAGACATCCTTATGGGTTTTGTCTGCTCTTAAACTGATATCACCTGCGACAACTGCCCCTTCTTGTGCACGATCCGCCATGGCCTTGACTGCACGTTCAATTTCATGTGAAGTCATGGACATTTGTTCAGACGTCGCCGCCGTTTCTTCCATGCTAGCTGCCAACTCTTCAGTCGTAGAGGAAACCTCTTCAAGATTGAGCTTAAGGCTAGACATGTCGCGTTTCACATGTTCAACCTGCTGTTCAATTCCAAGTGAATCTACCTTTATGCTGTTGACTAGAACTTTTAATGAATCTTTCATTTGGTCAATACTATTAACAATGACACCGATTTCATCTTTTCTCTTGAGGTACTTTCGATCTATATCTATCCTAAAATCTCCATTTGAAATGGTATTGAGGTATTCTGACGATTTTTTAATCGGGGCAGAAACCGTTTTAGAGACAAAGGATAAGATCACAGTGGCAAGTGCAAGCAGTACAAGGCCTATGACTGCATTCGTCTTATAAGACTTATAGATAAAGGCCATTGCATCCTTATGGGCTTCAACTGTGATTACAGCCCATCGACTGGATTCCCCTGGCAGGTCAATGCCCTTGAAGGCACTGATGACTTTTACGCCATCATTGTTTGTATATTTAACGACGCCATTTTCGCCCCTTAAGGCTTTTTCAGTGGCTACTTTAAGTGCATCTGGTATCTTAATGTCCTGTGTTTCAGTCACCTGATTTCCCTGTTCATCCTTAACCACTTGTCCATTTGCATCGAGCTTTAGTACCGTCTTGTTGAGCAACACATAGTTATAGAGCTCAGAGACCTGTTGCTTGTCAGGATGGGCGATTACAACACCTTCACCATCGATAACATAAGCATATTTAGTCCCTATGCTCGCTTTCTCAACAATTTCCTGTAAAGCGTCTAGCCTAATATCCGCCCCCATGACGCCATTTAGTTTTTCACGCGCATCATAAATAGGTAAGATTACCGACGTTACCGGAACGTTTCCGCTAAGTGAAAAATAGGATTTACTCACGAATGGCTTCTCATCAGATACAAGCTTGATAAACCACCATCTGTTTGAGCGGTCTCCCAGGTTTCCTTTGGATCTTGCCGTTTGCATACCATCCGCCCCTTGGATGTATAGCAAATCGAAAAATGGATTTTGACTTGCAATGGTCTCAACCATTGATACCTGTTTTTCCAAGTCGAAAGCTCTAACCGACTCGTTGGTTGCTATCGCTTCAGTCAAACCATAAGCTCGATCGATGAAACTCCTTACCTGGTCTGAAATCGTCGATGCCATGACCGTATTATTGTCGAGCAGTTCTTTACCGTACTCATTGGATAAATAATAACCATTAATTACATTTGACAGAATAAATGGTATTGCGATTAACAAGAGCGTTATCGCAATCAACTGTGCTCTGATTGTTTTCACGTCATTTCCCCCTTTTACATTAGTTTCCCCCAATTAAAGTATTTTTATAAAAAAAAATACCGTAAATATATCTAAATATACTTACGGCACTACATTTTCCTACATAAAGTGACTAAAACCAACATGTTTTATCCACATTTATTTTATATTACTATAATATTTAGTTGATAACTATTTCTCAATAACAATTGAGAGTCTAGCCATTTGTCTTTTCGTTTAATAATTTGGTGAGTTCATTCACAAAAGTATTGATGTCTTTAAACTGTCTGTAGACAGAAGCAAATCTTACATAAGCAACTTCATCCAGATCCTTGAGTCCTGACATGACCAATTCACCAATCCACTCGGATTCGATTTCCTTTTCCATTGAACTGTGTAATCTCGTCTCAATATGATCAATCAACTGTTCCATTTGTTCCATTGAAACAGGGCGTTTTTCACATGCTCTGATAATCCCGTTTAAAACCTTCATACGATTATAGGATTCTCTATTACCATCTTTCTTTACAATGATAATTGGGATCTCTTCGATTTTCTCATAAGTGGTGAATCTCTGTTTACAGTTGATGCATTCTCTTCTTCGTCTGATTACATGACCATCATCTGTCGGTCTAGAGTCGATGACTTTAGATTCAAGACTGCTGCAATAAGGACATTTCATACATTTCACCTCACCAATTATTTTGTGTTTAAAAAAAAACCTTGCGAGAAGCAAGGTTATCTTTTCTTTCTTAAGAATGTAGGAATATCAAAGGTGTCATCTTCATTCGTTTCAGCTTCAACTTGTTGTACTTTTACAGGTTCAGTTTTTACAGGTTTCATTTCAACCTTAGGCTCAACTTTAGCAGTTTCAAAGCCAGTTGCAATTACCGTAACTGTGATTTCGTCCTTTAAAGACTCATCAATAACAGCACCCATGATGATGTTTGCATCTGGATCTGCTTCTCTATACACAAGATCTGCAGCTTGTTGAATTTCCATCATACCTAATGATTTACCACCGCGAATATTAAGTAATATTCCTTTAGAACCACGGATTGATGTTTCAAGTAATGGACTGTGGATTGCCTGATTCGTTGCGTCGATCGCACGATCGTCACCACTTGAAGAACCAATACCCATATGTGCAAGTCCTTGTTCAAACATGATTGTTTTAACATCGGCAAAGTCAACATTGATAAGACCCGTCTCAGTAATTGTGTTTGAAATACCTTGGACCCCTTGTCTTAACACGTCATCCGCAATAGTAAATGCATCTAAAATAGAAGTTCTCTTTTCAACAATTTCAAGAAGTCTATCATTTGGAATTGTAATAAGTGTATCTACTTTGCGTTTAAGCTCTTCGATACCCTCTTCAGCGTGCTTCATTCTACGCTTGCCTTCAAAAGAGAAAGGCTTAGTCACAACGCCTACCGTTAAAATGCCCATTTCCTTGGCAATTTCAGCAACGATTGGTGCCGCACCAGTACCGGTTCCACCACCCATACCTGCAGTGATGAAGACCATATCTGCACCTTGAAGTGCTTGATAAATGTCATCTCTACTCTCTTCAGCAGCTTTTTTACCTACTTCTGGGTTTGCACCCGCCCCTAATCCTCTAGTTAATTTTTCGCCTATTTGTAACTTGTATTCTGCAGCAGAGCTGTATAATGCTTGCTTATCTGTATTAATCGCTATAAACTGAACGCCTTTAAGATTCGATTTAATCATTCTGTTAACAGCGTTATTACCCCCGCCACCAACACCAATTACTTTAAGCTGGGCAAATTCTTCAACAGCAACATCAAATTCTAACATGAAAATCCTCCTTTTCCCGCTAAGTAATAATTTATAGGTGTTTACATCTCGTTTCTCTATTTAATAAACCGTACTTTTTCTATATGATTTAACAATGCTAATACTTAGATGTAAAAATTGTAAAATCATAAGCATTCATCAATATCTATTGTTTAAAATACCTACAATTCTACTACATATAGTATATACTCTTTTAAGTTTTTTGGGAATATTTTTTTTCAAAAAAACGAATTTTTTTCGTATTTGCAATAGGTATAGGTCTTATTTCTTATGCTTTTCCCTACTTTTAGCCCTATAATTTTCAATTGAATAGCGACGAATGGCGCCAATATTGTTAAAAAGTCTTGTTCCAAAGACGAAAATAGCGGCGTAATATATTGGAACGCCTAGCTTGTCGCCTAAATATGAAAGTGCTATCGCCATAAGTGCATTGACGATGAAACCACTGATGAAAATCAAGCTGTCAAACTTGTCTTCAAAACTCGATCTTAGGGCACCCAAGATCGAATCTATTGCTGCTAAAATCCCAACTGAGATATAAAGTGACGAAATCGTCGTAAACTCAAAAGGAATGTAGAGCCCTATTAAAATCCCTAGAATTATACCAATTATTGCTATTATCATATTGACCTTCCTTTACTGCTTCAAGTATTGATTATCCATCAAGCCATCATAGGCTGGAATCGA
>NZ_JBVBZF010000302.1:0-4230 GCF_057447755.1 Fusibacter sp.
CCATGTAGAAGCATCTGATAAGCTTGAACTTGTGAATAATCCCTTTATGCGATTAAGTAAGTTTGGAACAAAACTTAACAACAATGCTGATGATATTGCTATAGGTTTTTTCTTCATGGTTATTTTTTTAATGATTCTTGCCGAACTCCACAGTAAAATACAAGGATATAGTTAATTAATTCGTCATACAATTATAATCGCAGCACCAGGAAATCGAGCATGAAAATGTCATACGCTTTTAAATTTGAAAGGGGTTTGTATTATGAAAGACAAGAATATTTTAAATGCACTTGCTAAAATGACTAAACTGAATGGCGAGGTTAAATCACTTCTTAAGGATATCATGTATGATCGATATGGTGATCTAAGTGGTCTGGAAATTAATGATCAGCCAAACGAGCTGTTCTTAAAAAATGAATTAATTACTGCTGCTGAATATCTTGACAACTTTAGAAGAACTATAAATTACTTAACTCGTGAAGTGAATTGCCTAGGTTCATTGAGTGTAGATGAAAACGGCAGATATTGTCTGAATGAACATGTGTATACCTGTGGTTCTTCTATTGAGTTTCTATTTTCTGATGATGATAACGAATACTGGGTTAGCTCTCGTGTTGAATATACAGACAATCATTATTACATTGTTGGATTTAAAAATATGTCTATGGATAATTTAACAGTTCGAACGAGAGCAATGGCGGGATTATATGAATTTTAATAGAAAAAAGGAAGGTTACAGATGAAAGAAAAACTTTATTTAATTTGTCTTGCAATATTAGCAATTTTTATAGATGGTCTTGCTTTTGAAGTGTTCTGGAATTGGTTTAGGGTATTCGGATTTGAGTATTGAAAGGAGCAAAATGAGACATGGTAATTAATAAGAAGAATGATGTTTTGGACAAATTTATTGAGTGGAAAATACCGTCTTTAAAATTGGCTTCTTTTGACTATGAATGGAAAAAGGGTTCTTTTAAGCCTTTTCCATTTTTGTTGAGAAAAGTGAGACATATTGATAATTGCTATTTTGTTGATTGTATAACCTTTTTAGATTTTGGGTGCGCTAAATATAGGTCAATAGAGATAATTGAACGCAACCAAATGGATTCAAAATTTATATTTCCCTATTCTCACTGGGATGTTTCACAAACAAATATCAATGATAATTTTAATAATTTTCTTGTTGATACTAATGAGATTTTAAAATTATTGAATAGAGGGTTCGAATGGTTTCATGTAGATGAAACAGGTCCTGAATGGTTTATGAATATAAATGGCAATCCGTGTTGGTTGGAATAAGTTATATAACACCTTCAATACTAGAATCCGAATACCCTTGGTTTATTGCGCCAGTTCTTCAAACATCTAATATTAATTTTTTGCAAGGTCTTGGATTGTGTGCTGTTGTTATATTGATCCACACTCGTACTACTAAAACATATTCCTATAAAAGTAATGAAATATTCCATGTTGATACTTTGACTTATCACATTTTGTCGATGATACCTATTCTTTTAATAGGTTATTTCATTGCTTGCTTTATTTAACTTATTATATAAGGGGGGTATTTTATGTATATCTTGAAGCAAATTCCAGAATTCATTAAACGTTTATTTGAACAATTCGATTCATTGAACTTGAGAACTAAAATAATAATTTATGAATTTTTAATAATGTTGTTAACAGAACTTTTTTTTATAATTTTATTTGTAGTCATTATTTTATTAGTTCCATTCTTTGAAGTTGTCAATATAAAATACTTGTTATACATTGCTTTAGGTTTTTATATAATAGTTTGTATTCCGTTAGCTTTTATTCATGCTTCAAGTAGTGATAATATAAATATGGCGGTTGCTAAATATAATATAAAACATAATAATCACTTTTAATAAAAATCTTGAAAACTGAAAGGAGTTTTTTTATGGATCTGTTGTTTGATATTTTTCAATTTTTCTTATTCTTAGTTGGTTTGGGACTGCTTATTTTCCCTAAGCTTTCATCGGAATCTAAATTTATGATAGGCTTTTCATTATCCTTTTTATACTTCATTCAATTGTTTTTGGTTTAAAGCGTCAGTCTGACGCTTTATTTTTTGTGTAAATCAATTTGATGATCTGCTCCTTTTTATTATATAGTGTATGACAATTTTATCACCACAATACGATGGGCCATAAAATTCACGTATGACATTTTATAGCCTTCGATTGCTCCTTTATGTATGACGTTATTTTTGTGCTGCCGCTCTGATCAGAGCAGATCTTCAAATTTCATGTATGACATTAAGATTAGACATTTTATTTATCATTCAAGCAAGATCTAATGATTTTAGATCTTTTTTCCCTCTACATAGCGATTTCTTGGTTGTGCAAACATCTTATGGGTTCAGTTTATCATGGCTATTTTCAAAGATGTGATATTTTCACGCTCCACTATTTTATATGTCAAAAGCCGTTTCACTCTTTCTTTTGACATATAAAACCGCTTGTGAAACACAAGCTTAGTTACTCTAAAAATATTTTGATTTTGATTTGTATCAAATACACTCCACAAATAAATAATTTCTTTTTCATCAAGCCCATGCTACGCATGACTATATGGCTTGACAAAAAACAACCAGACGTGCCGTTGCACGTCTTATTATTTTTTTGCTCCGCTTACATTTGACACAAATTAACGCCATGATAATCTGCCCCCATAAGATTCAACAGTTTAGGTGCTATCGTGCATCTGTTGGTATGGTTTTCAATGCCTGTACGTGATTTTAATTACTCATTTTGAAAGGTGGTTTCTATGAACGAAAATATTTTATTAAGCATGGCACGCAAAGACAATACAACTTGTGTTAAATGTGGTGCGACCTGTGAACATGGATGGGACGCTCACACTATTTTAACAGCTTCGGGCGTCATGGTGGTGTGTGATGACTGTGACAATGAGAGATATTATAAGTGGCTTGAAGCTAAAATGATAAAGGCAAAGCTTGAAGTTCTTTCAAATCGTGACAGCCTTATTAATTCTATCCCTTGCACTAAAGATGTTCCGCTAAGTGCTGAAACGATTAAGTCTATCAATTCGTGTCGTGACTTTGAACATCTGTATAAAACTGGTTTTCTTCATCTTGGACCTTATCGCTTATACTCTAAAGATGCGGTTGAAAATGAATATCTATGGATTAAATATAATTCTTTAGGTGATTG
Source organism: Fusibacter sp. (assembly GCF_057447755.1). Taxonomy (NCBI): domain Bacteria; kingdom Bacillati; phylum Bacillota; class Clostridia; order Eubacteriales; family Fusibacteraceae; genus Fusibacter; species Fusibacter sp. Next base: position 3,195 of record NZ_JBVBZF010000302.1, read on the forward strand.
TGAATCTTTCACTGCTATTAATAATCAAGGTTCTTCTTTTGACCTTAATAAACTCAATCTCGACCTATCTGATATTGGCAATTTTGATTGTGGTTTAACCCGTGTTGGAACTTTGAAAAAGTGCGCTGAGTGTGGAAAAGATATTTCAGAGGGCTATCACTTTTTAGGTGATGCTTATTGTTCCAGAAAGTGCCTATCAAAGCATATCGGATGGCATGAGTATTTGCACTTACATTTTAAAGATGATTTCAACTGGTTGATTGAGGATAAAATTAGGTGCTGCTCCTGTGAATCTTTGCTTAAACATGATGAATTGCTTTATGCTGTTGTTGAGAATTTCGAAGCGGATAGTAAAATCGTATCTAATCTTGAACGATTAGACGACGCTTTAATTTTGCTCCAAGAACATTTAAGATATAATGCTCTTTCTGAAAATGTTGAAATTAGTGGTAGCATTTGTCCTTATTGCCTTGAATACGTATAAAATGGCGTTTATGCTGACGTTTTAAATTATTCTAATAATAAATCCTTTCACGTTGCTTAAGCTGTTCGCTTAGGCATCGTGAAATTACATGAAAGAGAGGTTAATTTTATGAATTCTTTAGTTTCTTACCCAGAGCGTGGTATCGGTGGCAATTCTAGTTATAGGGGGAACTGCTCTCCCCTTCTCATTGAAGATTTAATTAAGCAGTACAAGCTAGAGTCTATTTCAGATTATGCGTGTGGTTCTAATACTACTTTTGATGCTGCTTCAAGGCTTGGCATCAAAAGTAAAACCACTGACTTATCAATGGGATTTGATTTGATTGATTCTGAAATTACAGATATCAATGATTTCATATTTTATCACCCAGCCTATTGGGATATCATTAAATACTCTGGGAACATGTATGGCGATAAGCCTTTTAAAAACGATATATCCCGAATTGCTGATTATAAAGAGTTCATGGAAGCTCTTAACTATACCGTGATGAAACAATACGCATCACTTCGACAAGGTGGAAGAATGGCAATTCTAATGGGTGATATCAAGAGA
>NZ_JBVBZF010000303.1:0-4216 GCF_057447755.1 Fusibacter sp.
CACGCATGCCATAGGTACAATTGATTTGGTTGAAAACAGAGTTGTCGGCATGAAATCAAGAGGCATTTATGAAACCCCAGGTGGAACGCTACTTTATAAAGCACACGAAGCACTAGAGCACCTTTGTCTTGACAGAGACACCTACAGCTTTAAATCGCAAGTGGCGATTAAATTTGCAGACTTACTCTACAACGGCCAATGGTTCAGTCCACTCAGAGAAGCATTGTCTCAATTCGTAGACAGCACACAAGAAACTGTAACTGGCAGTGTGAAAATGAAGCTTTACAAAGGCAATTGTACACTTGCAGGCACGACTTCAAAGTACGCACTTTACAACGCTTCAATTTCAAGTTTCACAACTGGTGATTTATACAACCACCACGATGCAGAAGGCTTTATTAACCTATTTGGTCTCCCTATGACCGTTAGAGCTTTAATGAAGAGAGCTGAATGGACTGAAGAAGAAGCAAGTCATTATGCCAGAGTAAAACGTGGCAATCAAGAAATTAGATAAAGCGTAAAGACTTGTGAATTATAAATTACGAATCAAAAACAGATAAAAATAGAAAGAATCTGAGATCCAATAAAACATTTACAAGAAAAACGATTAAAATTAAATGAAATGAACTTTTAGATCAATTGAAATGCATGTTAAAGACAGAGAAGGATAAATATTTATGGAAAAATTATGGAATGGTAGATTTTCTAAATCTACCGCCCTACTCACAGAAAAATTTAATGCTTCAATCGGTTTCGACTACAAGCTCTATCCTTATGACATTCTCGGTAGCTACTACCATGTGGAAATGCTTGCAAAGCAGAGCATCGTGACAAGCGATGAGGCTCAGCAGGTACAGAAGGGCTTATTAGAGATCTATCGTATTATTGAAGCCGGCAATTTTGACTTTAAGATTTCTCAAGAAGACATTCATATGAACATTGAAGCCTATCTGACCGAAATGATAGGGGATGCCGGAAAGAAGCTCCACACCGGGAGAAGTCGAAATGATCAAGTTGCCCTGGATATGAAGCTTTATACCAAGGATTGGCTCATCTCTATTTTAGGTGCCCTAACATCTTTAATTGAGCAAATGAGTTTAATCGCAAATTCTAACCTTGAAACAATTATGCCTGGCTTTACACATTTACAGCAGGCTCAACCTATAACACTGGCACATCATTTTCTCGCCTATATCGAAATGTTGAAAAGGGATTACTCACGTTTTGAGGACGCACTTGAGCGAATGGATGAAATGCCACTAGGCGCAGGCGCTCTCGCTTCTACCAGCTATCCAATAGATCGACAATATACCATGGAAAAGCTCGGCTTTAAGCGCATGACCCTCAACAGTTTAGATGCTGTTTCCGACCGTGATTACCTCATAGACTGCCTAAGTGCTGCGAGTACCTTTATGATGCATTTAAGCCGATTTTGTGAAGAAATCATTTTATGGAATTCTCAGCTCTATAATTTCATCGATCTTGATGACGCCTATACCACTGGCAGTAGTATTATGCCACAGAAAAAGAACCCTGATATTCACGAACTCATCAGAGGCAAGACGGGCAGAACCTATGCCAACCTCATGCAGCTTCTAACTGTGATGAAGGGATTACCACTGGCTTATAACAAGGACATGCAGGAAGACAAGGAGCTCTTTATGACCACTGCAGAGCAGCTCCTGGATATAATTGAAATCCTCGGTCAAACACTTGTTACTGCCAAATTTAACAAGGATGTTATGTATGAAGCAACCCTCAAGGGATATACAGAGGCAACTGACCTAGCTGATTATCTGGTGAAAAAAGGGTTGAGCTTTAGAGATAGCCATCATGTTATTGGTCAAATCGTTGGATTTGCAAGTGGTGAGAAACTTGCACTTAAGGATATCTCCTTAGACAAGTACAAATCATTTTCAGAGCTCTTTGACCAAGACCTTTATGAAGTGATCAAGCTTGAAAACATTGTGGCTTCAAAGGCGCATGTTGGCGGCCCAGCACCGAGTGCGTGTAAATCACATCTTACGCAAGTCTCCGAATGGTTAAGAGACATGCAGGCCTCTCAAAGCGCTAACATTTCACCTATTGGCATATTAAATCAATTAAAGTAATCTCAAAAAATATAAATAACCCCCTAAGTTTTGCATCGTGAATCGTGATATGCTCCCTTTTAGGTAGACAGTTAAAATAATAAACTGTTTACCTAGAAGGGGGCATTTTGTTTGTGAAAAAGTATACACCAGAAGAAAAACTTGAAATAATAAATAAAGTCCTGATAAAACAACAAACAATCTCATCTGTAGCTATGATGTATGGACTTACACATACCACATTGAGCTCATGGATCAGAAATTATGAGTCAATGGGTGCAGAGATATTTTATAAAACAGGATGGACAAATAGATCACCAGTCCAGAAAGAAGCAGCTGTATTAGATTACTTGAATGGACAAGGATCACTCCGTGCAATCTGCAGAATGCATAAAATATCTGATACAAAAACACTTCGTCAGTGGATTATAAAGTATAATGATCATGAAGTATTAAAATCTTCTGGAGCTGGAGGAAATACAATCATGACAAAAGGACGAACAACCACTTTTGATGAAAGGGTAGAAATTGTACAATATTGCCTAACACACAAACACAATTATGCTGAAACCGCTGAAAAATATCAAATATCCTATCAGCAAGCACGCAGCTACACACTGAAATATGAAGCAAATGGTGTTGATGCTTTAAAAGATAATCGTGGACGAAGAAAACCCGAAAATGAAATGACAGAGGTGGAGCGATTACGAGCAGAAAATAGACTTTTAAAAGCGGAAAATAAACGCGCTGAAATGGAGATTTCCTTCTTAAAAAAACTCGAGGAAATAGAGAGGGGGCGGGGCTAAATCGGCTTCATCATGAACACATATACAGAGCAATCAAGTCTGAAAACGAAGAAAAATCTTATCCTGTTCTAGAATTATGTAAACTGGGAAATATCTCGAGAGCAGCATATTATAAATGGCTGCATAGAAGCATTCCTGAAAATGAGAGAAAGAATCATCAAATCGCAGAAATAATCGAAGCAATTCATGAGGAATCATCAGATAAGGGGTATCGTAGAATAAGAGATGATCTTGATCGCTATTATGGAATAGCTGTTAACGACAAACGAGTGCTTCGAATCTGTCGAAAACTGGATATCAAATCAACGATTAAGTATTCTAACAATGGATGCACTAGACAAGCTTCCAATCCACAGTACATTGCTGAAAATGTGCTAAATCGTGAATTTAAGGCTACTGAACCAAATCAGAAATGGCTTACTGATGTCACAGAGTTTCATTACTATGATGGCCTAATAAAACACAAGGTGTATCTCAGTGCAATTCTTGATCTTTATGATAGACGAATCGTGTCCTATGTAATCCGTGATAGTAATAATAATGCTTTGGTATTTGATACTTTGGAAGCTGCTATAAACGCAAATCCTAATGCACATCCATTGTTTCACAGCGATAGAGGTTTTCAGTACACGAATAGAGTATTTCATGCGAAGATTGAACGTGCAGGAATGACTCAGAGTATGTCTCGAGTGGCTAAATGTCTTGATAATGGCCCAATGGAGGGTTTCTGGGGAATCATAAAAAGAGAACGCTATTACGGGAAAAGGTTTACAAGTAGATCTGAAGTGGTTGAAATGATAGAAAAATACATTGAGTATTACAATGGCAGAAGATTGCAACGCAACTTAGGAGTACTGACGCCTTTGGAAAAACACCAAAAGTATTTGCTAGCAGCATAAAAAAACTGCCAGCAGGTTTACCTACTGGCAGAAAAGTTTTATATTTTTTTAATTGTCCACTTGACGGGTAGCAGTTCAGACCCTTAAAGGGACTATTTTTTATTTAGGCATTTTAAATTAACCCTATGCCTTATCCGAGTTAATCTAACCGTTAACCCATTCCTCAACCTTCTTGACATCCTTCCAGTTAACGCTCTAGTTATCCTTCTAGTTATCCTTTCTAGTTGTCTTTATAATTGTCCTTCTAGTTATTCTTCTCTAGCCTACTAGTTCACCAAGGCTTTCAACCCCTTCCGTCTCACTGGTCACATCAGACAGTTTTGCAATCGTAAAGCCCGTAAAGCCATAAATTGCTGAGATGATTGGATTGATATAATTTAGAAAACAATAAGGCACATATGTCCATGGTGCAAGTCCTAGA
>NZ_JBVBZF010000304.1:0-4211 GCF_057447755.1 Fusibacter sp.
TCGTATTGAACACTTTCATATTTATCTTCCAAGTCCGATTAATGTTTTATTAATTGCTGGAGTCCTAAAAGTCTTCTAAAAATTGACTTGATAAACTTTTCTTTTTTTTACTTCCTTAAGGTTAATTATTCGATATATGTCTTATTATTAATGCAATTCATTAAGAATGGCCTTATTTATTGAGTATTTCAATGTTTATGCTATAATTCTTTTATTTTCATTTAGCTAAACCTTGCAATTCCAATGTCTACCACGTCTCAAAACTCACATAGTCCACAATTCTAGTTTTTTTACCTTTTTCGACCAACACTTCGTTAACATTAAAAAAGTCAATACAGCTCAAATTTGAAGCAAATATAGCTTTGTATAAAAAAAGGTTTAGAAATTTATATGTTTCACGTGAAACATCCTCTTTTCTAAACCTTCAAATCAATTTTGAACTCAAATTATATAAAATTCTAACTCAATGTTTCACGTGAAACTATTTTTGACTAATAATTTCAAGAATTCGATTAAGATCGTCTATATTATAAAAGTCTATAAGAATTTTTCCTCTACCATTGGTCTCTTTAATTGTAACTTTAGTGCCAATAGCAACTGCCAATTCTTCTTCAACATTCAATATTTCAGGTAACTTTTTATTCGGTTTATGGGTACGTTGAAGTGGCATTTTATTAAAAATAGTATCAAAATTTTTAACAAGTTCTTCAGTCTTACGAACACTTAAACCCTCTTTTATAATATAATCATATGCCAATCTTCTCTTTTTTTCAGTTTCTAGAGATAGTAATGATCTGCCATGGCCATTAGAAATTACATTGCTTTGAATAGCATCTTGAATAAAATCCTCAAGCTTTAAAAGTCTAATTGTGTTGGTAATATAAGATCTACTCTTTCCTACAATTTTACTTAGACTGTCTTGAGTAATTTTAAATTCATCAATTAATTTACTATAAGCAGCAGCCTCTTCAATTGGGTTTAAATCTTCACGTTGAACATTTTCCACAAGTGCCAACTGAGCTACTGTAAATTCATCAACATCTTTGATAATTGAAGGCACTTTCTTTAACCCAATATGTTTACATGCTCTCCAACGTCTTTCACCGGCTATGATTTCATAGTAGCTACCTTTACGTTTAAGTACAATAGGTTGTAAAAGGCCCAGCTCTTTAATAGAATCTCCTAGGGCAACTATTTTTGACTCATCAAAGTCCTTTCTTGGTTGATCACGATTTGGAATGATTAAATTAATATCAATTTGATCAATCATTTCACCATTCTCATTAATCTTAGACTTTTTTTCAATTGTAACGTCATTGGGTATTAAAGCACCTAAACCTCGTCCCAATCCACTTTTCTTATTCATATCTCAACTCCTCAGATTCAATAAACTCTTCAGCTAGATCCATATAGGCTTCCGAACCTCTAGATTTAGGGTCATAATGCATAATAGGCAGTCCAAAACTTGGTGCTTCAGCTAATCTAATATTTCTTGGAATAATAGTAGAATAAACTAACTGTTTGAAATGCTTTTTAACTTCTTCAACGACTTGAATAGATAAATTTGTTCTGCCATCAAACATACTGAGTAAGACACCTTGAATTTCTATATCAGGGTTTATACTCTGCTTTATAAGATTAAAGGTATTCAAAAGCTGACTAACCCCTTCAAGGGCATAATACTCACATTGTATTGGTATGATTACACTGTCAACTGCCACAAGGGCATTTATGGTTAACATACCCAGAGAAGGTGGACAGTCAATGATCAAATAGTCATACTCATCACTAATCGTATTTAAACATCTCTTTAGTAGTGTTTCTCTATTATCGAGTTCAATAATTTCAATCTCAGCACCAGCTAAATTAACGCTACCTGGTAAAATCGATAAGTTTTCAAAATTTGTTTGAACAATGGCGGACTCAATTGGAACATTATCAATTAATACTTCATAAATTGAGTGTTCAACGGAATATTTATCAACACCAACACCACTTGTTAGGTTTCCCTGAGGATCATTGTCCACCAATAATACCTTTCGGCCAAGTTGCGCAAGACCAGCTGCTAAATTTACAGCAGTTGTCGTTTTACCTACACCACCCTTTTGATTAAAAATGGCTATCGACTTTCCCATGTATACCTCCTATTAAAGATACTAAGTTTATTATACTAAAAATTAGATAAATAAAAAAGAAATAAGAGATCAATAATCACATTGATTTCATATTTCTTTATAGTTATTTACTATTTTCTTACATTTATAGTTTTACAAAGGGTTCTTTTTAGGAACACCAGCTTTTCTTGGATACTTTTTTTCGATATTACCTGTTTTTTGGATGATTAACAAGTCCCGTTCACCATAGCCATCTGGCAATAAAATCTTTTGAGTATCGACAAGCTTTGACTTCATACATTTCAAAGCATTTTGTGCCTCATCAAGTTCCGTTTTTGTTTTTATACTCTTATAAGCTACGAAAAAACCATTTACTTTTACAAATGGCATAACAAGTTCAAGTAAAAGACGAAGTTCTGCTACTGCTCTTGATACAGCAATATCATAAACCTCTCTAAACTTTTTATCTTGTCCAAAATCTTCAGCACGACCATGAACAAATTGACATTGATTAAGCTCCAAAAGTGCCACTAACTGGTTTAAAAAGGTAATGCGCTTATTTAATGAATCTAAACCTGTAATTTTAGTACTTGGTTCAAGAATTTTTATAGGGATAGACGGGAAGCCAGCACCTGTACCGATATCAATAATATTTTTATTAGTAATATCAATACCACTATTTTTAATGAGCATTGAATCTAGAAAATGCTTTACAAAGACATCATTTTTTTCTATGATTGCAGTTAAATTATATTTTTCATTTTCAGAAACCATAAATTCAAAATATTTATCAAACTGCTCAAGTTGCTTATTGTTTAATGAAAATCCGTTGGCTTCAAATAGTGCTTTCATCATTTACTTTTTCTCCTTTGTTGCTCAAGGTAAACCATTAATACTGAAATATCAGAAGGTGAAACACCTGATATTCTAGACGCTTGACCAATTGAATCTGGTTTGATCTCATTGAGTTTTTGCCTTGCTTCAAGTCTTAAACTATCTATTTCATTATAATCAATTTCAGAGGATAACTTCTTCTCCTCAAGTGCCTTGAACTTCTCGATTTGTTGCAATTGCTTTTTAATATAACCTTCGTATTTTATGGAAACTTCAATTTGTTTGATGACGTCTTTTGTTAGGTTTTCAGGTCTTGTTGTATCTATATCATTAAGGTGCACATAGAACACCTCTGGTCTTCTGAGAATATCGATTAGCTTAGTACCTTGACTCACTGGACTACTGCCAATAGAAGCCAATACATCATTTAAAGGTTCCATTTTTAAAGTTACATTCTGAATTCGTTCCATCTCATTTTCAATCATAAGTAACTTTTCACTGAATTTCTTATATCTTTCTTCACTTGCTAGTCCTATATCATAAGCCTTCTGAGTTAATCTTAAGTCAGCATTATCCTGTCTTAAAACAAGTCTATATTCTGCTCTTGAAGTCATCATGCGATAGGGTTCATCTGTTCCCTTAGTCACCAGATCATCTATGAGAACACCAATATAAGCTTCTGATCTATCCAAAATAAAAGGCGGCTCATTTTTAACTTTTAAAGCGGCGTTAATGCCTGCAATAAGACCTTGAGCAGCGGCTTCCTCATAACCAGACGTTCCATTGAACTGTCCTGCAGAGAACAAACCACTTATATTTTTTAACTCAAGTGACAAGGTCAGCATTAAAGGATTAATACAATCATATTCAATGGCATAAGCAGGACGCATTATTTCACAATTCTCCATCCCTGGTATAGAACGCATAAAACTGAGCTGAACATCTTCTGCTAGGCTAGTTGACATACCTTGAACATACATTTCATTTGTGTCTCTGCCTTCAGGTTCAATAAAGAGCTGATGTCTAGGTTTATCAGTAAAGCGAATGAGTTTTGTTTCAATAGAAGGGCAGTATCTAGGTCCAGTACCTTCAATTGCGCCTGTAAACAATCCTGATTTGTCCAAATTATTGAGAATAATTTCATGGGTGATGTTATTGGTATAGGTTAACCAACAAGGTAACTCATCAAGCGTTGCACTGTCATTCATAAATGAGAACAACTCAAAATCTTGATCACCCCATTGTACTTCCATCTTATCGAAA
>NZ_JBVBZF010000305.1:0-4203 GCF_057447755.1 Fusibacter sp.
ATCAAATTGACTGCAACCTTGAATGTGTTGAATACCTCTGGTAAAAACGTTATATCTTCATTTATAGCGTCTTTTTGCGTTTCGTCTATTTGATTTGCGTATTGCTTGTTGCTCCCTGTAGACCTCAAATTTCGGCGTTTTATGAACTCGAATTTGTGAGGTCTATTTTTTTACGCTTACTTGTCAAGTATCAATAACATTATTTAGATTTTTTTTTGCTTGTCAAGTATCAATGACATTTATTCATTGTTGTGTCTATTATCACCGAGATTATACTGTTGTTATTGTCTACTATTGCTTATTGGCGCATCTTTCAGAAACATTGATATTACTGAACCACGACTAATTACTAAAGGGGGTATTAAATAATCCTTTTTTATCATCCATTCTTTATAAATATCCTTTCAACATAGTTGATAACCTTACGGTTATCTCAAAAGCTTATTTTAATGCGGATAGAGTTTCTAACGAAACTCATTAATAGATATTTGCTTGAAAGAAAAATAAATAATGAGGTAGGTAGGTTTTTATTGACCTATCGTGTTTTTTTATGGTATCATTATTTATAAGATTAAAGAAAGGATTTATAATTATGGGATTATCACCAGAAGCATGGCGAATTGCTAGAAATGTAAATATTGAGGACGCTTGTTCTTATAATGGTATTCCATTAGTGCCTTGGGGCAATAAAATGAAGCTTGAAGGTTATGGCGGTTTGTATATTGAAAACTGCGTGTACTACAACTTTTCAACTAAAGAGTGGGGGAATGCCATTGATTTTTTTGTTAATTATTTTAACATGGCAGCCGATGAAGCAGCTCTCATGTTACTTGATTGTGTCGGTCATGGTCACGCTGCTGCTGATCTAAAACTGACTTTTACTAAATCTGTTAAGAAAATTGAGGATGGTTCAAATTTGGTCTTGCCAGAGCTTAGTGTTAATCAACATCGTGCGATTGCTTATCTTAATAAAAAGAGAGGTATTGACGCCAAGCTCGTTGTGGATCTGATTAAAAGAAAATATGTATCTCAGGACAAAAGGGGTAATGTAATATTCCTCTGGTATGATTTTGATGATGACATTCGCAATGATTTTACTAGAGTTAAGGGATTTGAATTAAAAGGTACTGGTGATAGTCCATTTAAACATTTGTCACCTAACAATAAACATGGCCTTGGCTTTAATTTAAGGATTGGATCAGAGATTGAACGTGTTTATTTTTTTGAAGCCACAATCGACCTCTTGTCATTTTATTTGCTTAATAAAGGATCTAAAATGCTAAGTGATTGCTTACTTGTCTCTATGTCTACATTAGGTATATCTATTATATTTGAGGTTGAAAATTATTTGATAAACCGTTACAGTGGTTTCAAATTCGATGAATCAAATTGTATTATTTGTACTGATAATGATAGTGATAAACCTAAGAATTATTCTCTGATCTATCAAGAGAACTTAAGGACTAAACATCACTTAAATTTTACGTCTTTAATGCCTTCGTCCTCTGGAGATTGGAACGATGTTCTACTGAAAAGTTTATGAAATAGTTCAATATTGTGATAGGTTTTTATTGACTGTTGTGTTTTTTTATGGTATCATTATATTAGAAATAACGAGCGTCAGTCTGACGCTTCAAAGGAGAGTATAAGATGAAAAAATTTAAAGAACATTTAGCATTTGTATTATCTGATCCCGCAACTAAAGGCGGTGTTACCAAAACAACATCTTTATTATCTATTGCGTCAGAGTTTGCATCACTCGGTTATAAAACACTACTTATTGATAATGACCCCCAGGGTAACGCATCATCTAATTTAGGCATTAAAGACAATGAATCGTCTTATATTGGGGATCTTTTATTAGGTAATGTTGATATTATTGATATCATAAAGCCCACTAAGATGGACAATCTTTATGCGATTCCATCTAACTTAAATCTTATTGAAGTTGATAAAATTCTACACCAAGCACAGTTTTATTCTAAGTCAAATTTATGTGATTATCTTTCTGACTTAGGCATCGAACTTGACATTAATCAATCAAATTTACTTCCAGAATATGACGATATTCACCTTACTTTAAAAAATGCACTTGAACCGATTTTGAGTGAATTTGACTTTATTTTGATTGATACACCACCGTATTATAACAGCTTGGTTGAAAATGCCTTGTATGCTTCAGATTACTTTTTCGTTCCTGTTGGTCTTGATAAATTTGCTCTTGAAGGGTTTGAATACATCATGAACAAAGTTGAAAAAATTAAATCGAATGGTCACAGTTTAGAACTTTTAGGTGTTATTCCTTCAAAATATAGAAAGTCAAAACTGCACAATCTTGTACTTGAAAACATTCAAAACGAAATTGACACACATGTTTTTAAACCAATTCCACATAGTGTAAAAGTTGAAGAAGCACCATTTTATGAAATGACTTTAAGAGAATATAAGCCTAGTATTTTACCAACGCTTATATATGCAGAAATTGCCAGAGAATTGATTTCTATGATTAAAGCACGTAATAACATTGACTAAGAGGGGGATTTTAAAATGGCTAATAAGTTAAGTAATTTGGTTTCTAATAAAGTAAAGGCGGTAAATACTGCGGTTAATAATGCAGAGTCTAAAGAACAGTTGATACAGCTTACGAGAGAAGAATTTTTAAGTTTAGAGTCATGTTTTCCAGAACTGCAAGAAGAATTTTTTAAGATTGACGAAACAGAAACTACATTTTTAGATGTAGAAAAATCTGTTTTGAATGTAGGTATCATTCATAAGCCTGTGGTTAAAAGAGTAGATGGTAAGCTTAAAATTGTCACTGGTCATAGAAAACAACGCATGGTTTTGAGAAACCCAGATCATGAAGCTTTCGACAAAATTACTTGTGAAGAAACATTCGATATTCTTGAAATTTGTAAGCTTAAGTTTTTCGATTCTAATATTCAAGGTGGCAGATTAAGAGAGGATATGGATCTCATTAAGATCATTGAGATAGAGAAAGAAGAATATAAAAAACTTGAAGCAATTTTAGGTAGAAAATTCAACATTAACAAAGAAATTGCTTCCAAAACAGGCAAGTCTAAAAAGACTGTTGAACGTTACGACAACATCACTACGTTAATACCAGAGTTTAGAGAACTCTTTGAAAATGGAAATTGGGGCATAACAAAAGCTCATAAAATCGGACAACTTTCAGAGTTTGATCAAAGAGAATTATATAATCTCATGGGCGCCGAAATTGCTAAGAAAACTGAAAATGAAATTAAGATGATTAAAAATAATCTGGCTAGTAAGACGGATGAATACGAAAAACTTGAAAAAGAGTCTAAGGAGCTTGCTGATAAAGTTAAAGAATTAGAAATGAATATTAACAATTCTGACGATGAAAACGGCGAGTCGTTAAGTGAAGAAGAAGTCCAAAATCTTAAAGATGAATTGCTGACTTTACAAAGCAATATTGACGATATTGCAGACAAAAAAGCTGACTTGCTCCTTAAAGATAAATATGGTGATCTTCAATTGAAAATGAAGGAAATTGAAAATCTTAACACGGAGCAACTTAAAAAACTCAAAGAAAAAGATGTTAAAATTAATGAATTGTCATCAAATGTTGAAGCAAATAGTCAATTAATAATGCTTGATATCTTAAGTAAAAATATAAACCTTCAATTTGATTCTGTTAAGGATTCATATCATTTATTCAATAGAACAGGCGTTGATAGATTAAAAGAAATGTTAAATGAGATTTCAAATTCTGTATCTAAAATGAGTGATTTCATTGAAACTAATAGAACTGATTATTAAGTGAGTGTGGGGAAAGTGATTCACTTTTCCCACTTACTATTTTTATTGCGAGGTGTCAAAATGAAAAAAATATGTGCCTTTAATTGCTCTGGTGAATTATCGAGTATTTATCTTTCAAAAGACTTTAACAATGCTTTTAACCAAAGAATTACAATCATTAACATTCCTTTTGAGCTTTGCTCTGGTTGTAAAATGATTTATTACAATAGTGATACTAAACGTATAATTGAGACTATTTTAAGTACAGAAAGAACAGATAGAATTGTATATTTTGAAAATGAAAAGAGGAATATCAATGAAAAATAGCATATCAAATAACTGTGTTTCTTATAATAGATTCAGAGAAATTTCTCATTTACTTGGCGTTTCCATGAGGGCAATGTCGAGAGATTTAGGTAAAGC
>NZ_JBVBZF010000306.1:0-4177 GCF_057447755.1 Fusibacter sp.
ATACGGATGTTGAAATGTCAATTGTTTTTCATGACATTAAATATTTTTTTTAAATACTCTAACCTAGGCTTCAATATTTGAAGCAATTTTAAAATTTTCATTTTTCTTATTGTTTTTTTGAAGCTTAATTTTTATAGGAATATCCTTAAACACAGGATTCTGAGATAAGAAAATATACAAATCTGGTACCAGCTCAAGAATTACTTGTTTAGTATTTGTATGCTCACTTAAACGGATCAATTCAAAATAAAGTTCATTTGCACTCCAATAAAGTAAATCCTTTTTTCTAAAATCAAAACTTAGTGCATCCATAACCGATGGTTTTACGCGTTTTCTCGTCATCTCAAGTAAGCCTAATCGCGTAATATCAGAGATATGAAAATCATCGTCCTTAGTAAAAATATCTTCATTCAGAATTTTTATAAACTCAACTTCTTCTTTTGAAGTCATATCAATGAAGTCAATTAAAATAACACCACTGATGTTCCTTGCAAGGAGTTTGTCCTTTATTTCAAGTGCAGACTTTAAATTAACCTCTCTTGTCATTTCCAGCTTTGAACTCGCCCTATATTGACCAGAGTTGACATCCACTATTGTAAAGGCTTCGAGTTCGTCCAGGGTGTAGGAAAAGCCCAACTTAGACTTAAATAATGTCTCAAACAAGAAGTCATGAATGTTAAGGCCATTCTCCTTATAGAGTGCATTTTTCGACTTTACGGGCTTTAAGACTGATTTTTCAAACCCGATTTCCAAAAGTTCTGATTTTAATGTTTCATCTGAATACTGAACACTACCCACTTCTCTGCTATAAAGCTGTCTATAAAGCTGTTCAATAAAGCCATTTGCCTCATATACCTTGATAATCTTACTCGAGAGTTTACCAAGGCGTTCAATTTTATTCCAAAGCTCAAACATTCTCTCAGCGTCTTTTTGAATTAAGTTAATCTCAGAAACTTCATTTACGATGCTTCTGACAATCCAGCCACCTTCACCGTGATCAAGTGATTTGAGATTTGACTCAATATCTGCTTTAGGGACCTTTTCAGTGATTTTCTTAGAATATTTAACGCCTCTTGAATACGGCAATAACACGACATATTTTCCCGCAAGTGAAATATCAGTGGTCAACTGAGGCCCTTTAGTTTGGTAGCTCTCTTTACTTACCTGTACTGCAATAAGTTGATTTTTAGCGATAAGTTTATTAAGCGGCAAGTTCTTTTGTTCCTTTGGAACACGTCTTAAAATTTCTTTCTTAGGTAAAAAACCATTCATCGGCGTTCCTATATCTATAAAAGCGCCGTCGATTTCATCTGAAAACTGAATGACTTTTCCAAAGTATATATTACCAAGAATATTTTGACGAAAATGGTTTTCAATTATAATATTTTCAAGTTCTTTTGTTTCTTGATCATATAAAACTGCAAGATCTAAAATTGAACTCTTATCGATTGAAATTGCTTTCATTTTCTACCTACAATTCATAAAGTGATACAAGCTTGTCGTCTTTGTCCATGAACATGTTAATGCGTTCTACTTCAATATGATCAATTTCCTTATCGTTATTACTAAAGTCTAAGAACAACTTTGCAAACAATTCAGGATTTAAGCTTCCATTACTGCTAGAAGCTAAAGTCGCTCTTAAAATGAGTTCATTGTCTTGTTTAAAGGCAACATTAAAGGCTTTGATCTGCTCCAATGCATTTACAGACTTCATAGTGCCTTTTTTAGTCTTCTTTTCATAGTTAATAAATTCTTGGTTTAAAAAGCTATCTACTTTTTCTTCGAAAGGATTATGATCGTTATTGTCCTTAAACTCTACTTTGATGAGATATTCAGAAAATGCAATGCTTGCCATTAAAGATGCTTTTGAGTCCACATAACGTGCCTGTACAATTTCAATGCCATCCGGAAAACGCATTTTAACAACCGATGCCAAATCAACCTTAGAGTTTAGTTGAACCTCCATCATCTCAAATTGGCTTGAAAAGCCAACAGACAATGGTGCTGCAAAATTCATCTTGGGATGTGGATTAAAGCCCTCTGAGAACTTAAGGGGTAATTTGTGAAATCTAAAAACACGCTCAAACAATTTCATAAGTTCAAGATGTGATAGAAATCTCATATATTTTTGTTTTTTGTATACGATTCTTAAAGTCTCCATTAACATGCACCGCCTATAATATTAACATTCACACCACAAGCTGTACAACCATCGCGACAGTCTTGAGTTGTAATCCCTTTTAATGCGTTTTCATATTCTGAAATCAAGTATTCTTTAGAAACACCTGGATCAATCATATCCCAAGGGAATAATTCATCATAAGCTCTTTCCCTAACTGTGTAGAAGTCAGGATCAACACCACACTCTTCAAAAGCTTCCATCCATAAATTATAGTTGAAGTATTCTTGCCAGCCATCAAACTTGGCACCCTTTTCAAATGCTTTTACAATAACCTTAGCAAGTCTTCTATCCCCTCTTGCAAAAACACCTTCTAAAACGCTTGTCTTAGGATCGTGGTAATTATAAACAACCTTACGGTTAATGAGTTTGGACTTAAGATAGTCTATTTTCTCATAAAACTGTTCAACAGTATCTTGCGCCATCCATTGGAATGGTGTAAATGGTTTAGGTACAAAACACGATGTGCTCACAGTAACTTGAACAGACTTTTTCATATCTTCTGGTTTCACTTGCTTAAAGATATAGGCCCCTAAGTTGGCAATTTCATTGATGCCATATAAATCATCAAGCGTTTCAGTTGGAAGCCCAATCATGAAATAGAGCTTCACACGAGACCAACCAAGTGCAAAGATGCTTCTAAATGTACTTACAATATTTTCTGCTGAAACACCCTTATTAATAACATCTCTTAATCTCTGAGTGCCAGCCTCAGGCGCAAATGTCAAACCCGTTTTCCTGATCTTTTGAATTTCTTTAACGACATCAACCGAAAAACTATCAAGACGAAGAGATGGCAAGGACACACCAATGCTCTCCTTTTCATATTTATCAACCAAATCCTTAACCAGTGTTTCAATGGTACTGTAATCCATTGTACTTAAAGACGTTAGTGAAAGTTCTTCAAAACCCGTAGATTCAAGAATTTTTTCAATATTCGACTTAATCGTTTCAGGTGATTTTTCTCTAATGGGTCTATAAAGCATCCCAGCTTGGCAGAAACGACAGCCTTTTGTACAGCCTCTGAATATTTCTATTACGGCACGATCATGAACGACATCGGCAAGTGGCACGATCATGGTTTCAAGCTGGAAGCCTTCATTAAAATCTCTTACGATTCTTTTCTTGATTTTTTCTGGTACTTTAGCAGTTCTGTCTACACCAACTAATATCCCCTGGTCGTTATAAACAGGATTATAATATTTTGGAACATAAACACCTTCAATTTGAGCTGCAGCAAGCAACATTTCTTCCTTAGTGATTTTACCAGCCTTATAGGGTCTGTAAACCTCGATAAAGTCAATTAGGAGTTCTTCCCCCTCACCAATAAAAAACATGTCCACAAACTCAGCAATCGGCTCTGGATTGTATGCACACGGACCACCCGCAACTATAAGGGGATGATGTGGCATTCTATCCTTGGAGTAGAATGGAATATTTGAAAGATCAAGCATGTTGATAATGTTTGTATAGCTTAACTCATATTGAAGTGTAAAAGCAATTACATCCATATCCAACAATTTAGACTTCGTCTCCAAGGTTACCGTTGTCTGATTGTTTTCACGTATTAAGTCCTCCATGTCTTTCCATGGTGAAAAAACACGCTCACAAAAGACATCTTCTTCTTTATTTAATAAGCTATAAATTATTTGAAGCCCTAAATAGCTCATTCCAACTTCATAAACGTCTGGAAAGCAAAATGCAAATCTAATCATGTTTTCAGTAATTTCTTTATTAATGGTGTTTAATTCGCCACCAATATAGCGAGATGGTTTTTCAACCTTTTGAAGCATTGCTTCTAATTTCATTGTTTCCTCCTAAACCTAAAAAATATAAAATAACTTTATAAAATATAAGATAACTTTATAAAATATAAATGTGATTAATACGCATCCTTAAGACCTGCCATTAATGCATTTTAACAGTATAGGGTTAAAATGATAGGGGGTCAAAACGGCTTAATTAATACATGAATGTGCCTTTTTTTCTTCGAACATA
>NZ_JBVBZF010000307.1:0-4146 GCF_057447755.1 Fusibacter sp.
CGAAAAGTTTATGCACTTATGCTTTATGTCAAATGCAACTTGATCCACATCATAGCCACAAGGTGATATCACACGACGCTCTCCATTAAACAAGTTTACTCGACAAAGAATCTTATGTGGCCCAGAACCAAAATTACTATAGGTTAGTGCCATGGTGGTCAAACTTTGACCTTCATTGTTAATTTGATCATCATATATAAGATAATAGAGATAATCTCCATATATCTCCATGTTTAGAACATTGCCATTTATTTTAATTAAAAATGCCAGCTCATTGTTCTTCAAGTCAAATGTATACAAGTCTGTTTGAACACTTAGCTTATCATTTTGCTTATAAAGGCATATGATTTGTTCAAAACATATATAATAATCATCTGGCATATTATCAATCTCTAAACAATCAATTTTAAAATTATTTAAATCAATTTTATGCATTGATTTACGATAAGTATTGTTTTCTAAGTCCGTTTGATACATGAAAAACAAGCCATATGTCTCGTTATTGTTCACTTTTAAATTACCCAACAACTTTTGATTTTTAAAATCATCATCAGTAATTTGTTTTTTCAACCCCATCACCTCTTCGCAATTATATTACGCAATTTTCATGCCACTTTAACTTTTCGAAACATTTTCTTTGATTAAATACTTTTATTAGGATAAAATATTAAATTAACAGGAGGATAAACAGGTTATGAAAAAAATTGCAGTCGTTTCAGATTCAACCTTTAAGAATAACAGAGTCAGCCTTGTTGGCAATCACTTGAAGTCTAACCTCGAAGAAATCTTTGAAAAGAAAGTGGAGATTCAAACCGTTTACATAGATCAACTTACTGAGCATAGCCTTATAACAGCAGATCTTGTGCTTGTGATGGCAAGTAGTCGATGGAATATTATGAAAGCCTATGTGGATGATCCATCAAAGATCATCGTCATTAAAAGGACTTTTTTAAAAAAAGACATCTATCCCTTATACAATATACCTAAAAACTCAGATGTTCTTGTTGTAAACGATGTAGCGGAAACAATTCTCGAATCTGTTTCTGCCTTATACCACATAGGCATTCGTCATATAAATCTTATTCCATACGAAGAAGGTCACGATTATCACGGTATTAAATATGCAATTTCACCATCTGAAGTCGATTTTATACCAGATTACATTCAAGAAGTCATTGACATTGGTAACCGGGTTATAGACATTTCAACCATGCTTTTTATTATGTCTACATTGGAACTTCAAGACAAGGAGATTCAAAATAATTTCTATCAGTATTATCAAAAAATTCTAAGCCCAAACGACAACATGGAAGATCATTATAATAAGCTATTAGTCCGTACAGAAGAACTGGATTATCTTTTAGATTTGTCACATGATGGTATTTTATTAACTGATCAAAGCGGTAAAATCCTAATTTCTAATAAAGTTTTTGCTCAGATTTTTGAAATAAAAAAACCAATCGAAGGAGAATATCTACATGAAATACTCCCATCAATTGGTGTTAAAAACTATTATAGTGCTAAAACACTGGATGATATTATTACGTATAAAAACAAAACCATAAACCTTGAGAAGAAGGAAATCGTACATTATAATAAAGAAATTAAAATGTACTTCAGTTTTCAAGAAGTTACCTATATTAAAAAATTAGAACAGAATCTAACTCAGAAACTGAGACAAAAGGGGCAAATCGCAAGATATTCTTTTGATGATATTGTCACGAAATCTCCAACCGTCAAGAATATAATTTCAAAGAGCAGGAAGATTGCTCAGTCTGACCTAACTGTTTTGATTACAGGCGAGAGCGGCACAGGCAAGGAAGTTTTAGCACAAGCTTTACACAATGCTTCTAATCGATCCAAACAACCATTTATCGCTATTAATGCTGCCGCCATTCCAGAGCATCTTTTAGAAAGTGAACTATTTGGTTATTCAAGTGGTTCCTTTACTGGCGCCTTAAAAGAAGGTAAAAAGGGTATTTTTGAACGGGCTAATAACGGGACTATATTTCTCGATGAAATTGGTGATATGCCAAATCATCTTCAATCAAAACTTTTAAGAGTCCTCCAAGAAAAGCAAATTACACCTATTGGTGCTGATCACATCATAGAAATTGATGTTAGGGTCATTGCCGCTACTCATAAAAACCTTGTTGATATGGTTCAGGAAGGACAGTTTAGGCAAGATTTATTCTATAGGTTAAATGTATTCCCGATTGATCTCCCCCCACTCCGCAAACGCAAAGAAGACATTCTTTTGTTATTAAGACATTTTACGGATAATCGATATGATATTGAACCTAATTGCGAAACACTTTTAAACGCTTATGATTGGCCTGGGAACATTCGTGAAATAGGTAATGTTGCACATTATATCACGACACTCGACGAATCAAAAACCATTACAGTTGAGTCTCTTCCACACTATATAAGACAAACACCATTACCTGCAAATGAAATGATACTTGATCCTAAAAATGATCAATTAGTCCTACTTGAAAAACATGAAAAGGAAGTCGTTTTTAAAACGCTTAATGCGATCTTCTTTCTCAATAATATTGGAAAAACAGCAGGAAGAAAGCATTTAATTAGTTGTCTAAACAAAGAAAACATTATCCTTCAAGAAAGTGCACTCAGAAAGATACTCTCTGACTTAAATCAATCTAACTTTATTGATATTAAAAAAGGAAGAAGTGGTAGCTATATAACAGAAAAAGGCATTTCATTTTTAAAAAAACAGGATAGTATATAGGTTGCAGGCTTGATTTAAGCCTGTTTAAAAACCTATTTACTATCCTATCGTTTTAAATTTCCTCATTTTAGAATATCATTTGTCTCACTTCCACTGATTCAAGTGCCGCAAGCTCTTTTTCTATTGCCTTAATTTCATCTTCCTTATTCTTTAAAAATTCCAAGATTATCAGACCGTTTGAACTACATTGACCTTCAACTGAAGCCTCATGTAAGCCCAATCTTGTTTTAATGATGCAGCCATGTTTTGTTAAAAGTTCTTGAACTTTTATCGCTTCATGCTCTCTATCCCCAACCTGAATTCCCATAATAACACGCATATTTGACCTCCAAATTTTTTTGACCTTAATTGAATACCCAAATCATATACGTTTAAACAATTATTATATGAGTATTATAAAATGAAGTGTCTGACCCCAAATTTGTGTTCAAATCTATGTTTCATTTGATTTAATATTGAGTTTATCGTAAAATTTGTGTTCATATACGAATCTGAGTTTAAGTTGCAAACAGAGTTTGAGTTAGAGTCTGAATTACAATTAGAGTTTGAGTTGAACTGGTTCTATTTCACTGGCGCTACTGCATTGATTTTTAAGACCACATCCACTACAGCCGCCACATTTACTGTTTTTCAAATCCCTTTTAGTGCGTTTAAAAGACCAAGTGAGCAAGAGTACCAACAAAGCACCTACTATAATGGTTGACATATTATGCCTCCTGACTAATCTCGTTTAAAGCCATCATTTCATTTCTTTTTGCATCTGCCTTTTTAATGCCAATATATACGCCACCAATAATTGCGACTAGAACAATCATCGCAGGAACAAATCCTGGCGCGAATTCTCTATAAATCAATAAAGTACCAAACTGTGTAATTAAAAGTGCAAGCGTATAGCCTACAGCAACTTGAAACCCTAAGGCTCTACCTAACCATTTTTTTGATCCAAGTTCAGAGTTCATAGCACCCATCGCGGCAAAACATGGTGGTGTGAATAAATTGAATGCAAGGAAAGCGTAAGCAGTGACTGGAGTGAAGAATTGTGTGAGAACACCACCTGGGACATGTAAAGCATCAGCACTTGCCACTGACAATATAACAGCGAATGTTGCTACAACATTTTCCTTTGCAATAAATCCTGTGATAATCGCTGCTGCAAGTTGCCATCCTGCAAATCCTAATGGGATTAAAAGTGGTGCAATAATCGAACCGACACCAGCTAATATACTTGCACTTTGAGAATCAACCGCTTGTAAGTTCCAGCCATAAGCCTGCATAAACCACACTAAAGTATTCATGACTAAAATAATGGTTGATGCCTTATAAATAAAAGCTTTAGCCTTATCAAACATTTGAATGACTGCATTTTTAAGACTCGGTACTTTATACTCAGGAAG
>NZ_JBVBZF010000308.1:0-4136 GCF_057447755.1 Fusibacter sp.
AGAGTGATTATCATGGGTCATAGATCTCCTGATATGGACTCTTTCGGTGCTGCTGTAGGTGTTTATAGAAGTGTCCTTAATATGGGAAAGGAATCCTATATTGTTTTAAATGAAGTAACAGATGCCATTGTCAATGTTCATGAGACTTTCAAGAATAACGACATGTATCATTTTATAGGGTCAGATGAGGCGCTAGATCTGGTAGACGATAATACTGTGGTTGTAGTGGTAGACACACATAAACCGAGCTTAACCGAATGTCCAGACCTAATAGAGGCTTGTGACCGTGTGGTCCTAATCGATCACCATAGAAGAAGTACAGAATTTATTGAAAAAGCCATTTTGAAATATCTTGAGCCTTATGCTTCAAGTACTTCAGAGTTGATTACAGAAATTCTTCAATACATGGAAAACAAACCTAAGATTGAAAAAGAAGAGGCGGATGCACTTCTTGCGGGCATCACGGTGGATACAAAGAACTTCTCCCTTAAAACTGGGGTTAGAACTTTTGATGCCGCTGCTTATTTGAGACGTCAAGGTGCGGATACGATTAGGGTGAGACAACTCTTCCAAGACGACCTTGAAACCTTTACAGAAAAGGCCAACATCGTTGGAAATGCAATGAGATATAGAGAAACAATTGCCATATCCACAACAAATAAAATTGCAAACAGTATCCAGCTTATTGCAGCTCAAGCTGCAGACGATCTTCTGAATATTCGTGGCATCACGGCATCATTTGTCATAGCAAAAAAAGAAGATGGCACTGCATTTATTTCAGGACGTTCTTTAGGGGATGTCAATGTACAAATTATTTTAGAAACGCTCGGTGGAGGCGGTCATCTTGAAGTTGCCGGTGCACAGTTCAAGGATGGTGACATTGAAGACATTAAGCAAAGGTTGATTCAATCCATTGATCAATACTATAAGGAAGGAGTAGAGAAATAATGAAAGTAATCTTATTAAAAGACATTAAAGGAACCGGTAAAAAAGGGGATATTATTAATGCTAGCGATGGTCATGCAAGAAACTATCTCATTCCAAGAGGTTTAGCAAAGGAAGCAACTGATGGTAGCGTCAAGGAGCTTGAGCATCAAAACGCAGCGAAAGCAAAGCGTGCTGCAGAGGAACTTGCAGAAGCAAAAGCGCTTGCTGCTGATATTGAAAAAATCGTCGTTACATTCAAAACGAAAGCAGGAGAGGGTGGTAGACTATTCGGGTCAATCACAAACAAGGACATCGCTGACGTTTTAAAGTCCAAACACAATTTAGACATAGACAAGAAAAAAATTGCACTTGAACAACCGATCAGAACACTTGGTGCGACAATGGTAACCATTAAAGTCTATCCAAAGGTCTCAGCTCAAATGCAGGTTCTTGTAACTGAAGAGTAATTTTTAAAAAATAAAGATAAAAAAGGAGCCCATTGGACTCCTTCTTTTATCAAACGAATTATCTGAATTATCAGACACAAAAGGGGTGCGACATGCTAAGAGAAATTAAAGTTGAGATGAAGAAAACACTTGTGGGGAAAGAAAGTGCTATTGAAAACGTGATGATTGCTTTATTATCTGGGGGACACGTTTTGATCGAAGATTTGCCCGGACTAGGGAAGACAACACTTGCAAAATCGTTTGCCAAAGTCAATGATTGTACATTTAACAGAATTCAATTTACACCAGATTTGATGCCTTCAGACCTTATTGGCATATCCATTTTTGACAAGCAAACGCAAAGATTTGAGTTTCAAAAGGGGCCTATATTTGGAAACATATTGCTGGCTGACGAGATCAATCGAACTTCACCTAAAACACAGTCAAGTTTGCTTGAGGCAATGGAAGAAACGCAAGTGACAATAGACGGACATACATATTT
Source organism: Fusibacter sp. (assembly GCF_057447755.1). Lineage (NCBI taxonomy): Bacteria > Bacillati > Bacillota > Clostridia > Eubacteriales > Fusibacteraceae > Fusibacter > Fusibacter sp. Next base: position 1,876 of record NZ_JBVBZF010000308.1, read on the forward strand.
ACTGGAAGAACCGTTTATGGTTATAGCCACAGAGAATCCCATTGAGCAACAGGGGACTTTTCCACTACCAGAAGCCCAACTCGACCGATTTATGATGCGAATTTCGCTTGGGTATCCAAGTATAGACGAGGAGATTGATATTTTAACCCTTAAAGAGACCACTGATGTGATTAAGCCTGTGGTTTCTCGAGCGAAAATTGCCGAGATGATCGAAGAAGTGGATCGAGTGTTTGTGGATCCAGCCGTTAAGGCCTATGTGGTTAAGCTCTGTAAAGCCACAAGAGAAAACGCCTCCGTTAGACTAGGGGCTAGCCCAAGGACATCCGTACATCTTTTTAAAGCGGCTAAGGCAAAGGCATATCTTGAGGGCAGAGACTTTGTTATAGGGAAGGATGTTCACGACTTATTTGAGACGATTGTATCTCACAGGATTCTATTAAAAGGTGAAGCCGTTTATAGGGGCATCAGTGTTAAACAACTGGTTGAAGATATTTTAAGATCAATAGAATTGCCAAGGATAGATTGATAAAAGACACATCATTAGGAGTACAAATGAGAAAACTACCGAATGTGCTTGTTATGATTATCATGAGTTTTTTGTTGATTTTTGCATTGATGTCAGGGAGTAGAGAACTTTATTTTCTATTCTTTCTCTCTTTGATTTTCAGAATATCCATGACAATTATAATAGAGCATAACTTTAAAAACCTATTTATCATGTACTATACAAATGCCAGTGTGATAGAATCCGGCGATACAATTAATATTGAATACAAGGTATCCAATACAAGCTATATGCCAATTTCACATGCTAAAATTGAATTTTTCCTCAGTGAAAAGCTCAACACAGAGTCCTCTTTGCAGGAGGTCGCCTATTTTAAAAGCTATCAAATGATCAATTTTTCAAAGGACATCAAATGTCTTTATAGGGGGTATTATAAAATCGGCAAGGTCCGCGTGACGCTTTTTGACCCCATGATGCTTGCCTCTAGAGAGATTGCCTTTGACAAGGAAATCGACTTAACTGTACATCCAAAGATTTGGCCAATCCATAAGTTACCTTTAGATACCAAGGATCTGCATGGCACTTTAAAATCACATGAGAAGACTGCTGAGGACCGGACCAATATTATTAACATTAGACCCTTTGAACGAGGGGATCAACTCAAGAACATCCACTGGAAGCTAAGTGCTAAACTCGGCGAAATTCAGACTAAGGAATTTGAGCAGACTTTAAGTGTTCGATTTTTTATGGTCTTAGACGGCAGTTTGAGTCAATTTAAGGACGGCATGACCTATGCTGATGAAGAAAATATGGTTTCTTATTGTGCATCTTATGTCAAGTATGCCCTTGAAAACAATATCCACACCAAACTCATGATAACAGACAGTAAAGAGCTATTAATAGAAGGCAAGGATAGTGGCGATTTTCCAAAAGTCTTAGAAACCTTAACCGGCTTTGAATCTGATGGAGAAAGTGATTTGGTAAATCGTTTACAGTTACTATTGAATTTAAACGGCCACTTTAACACCTATTATTTGGTGACCTATCGCATTTCACCAGATCTTTTATCATTTTTAGACCGTTCAGGACGGAATGGCTACAAGTTTAAAGTGGCTGTTTTTAAGGCAAGAGCTTCTATGAGTCCAGATTTACTGACCTTAATAGAAAAAGCACATTTGGATGTCACTTTTGTTGAGAAAGAGGTGATGCTGAATGGATAAGAAATTTCAATGGCTCGCGGGCTTCATCATCTTTAATGCGCTTTTAATGCTCATGAATTATTTTATAAATTATGCCATAGATTCAACACAGTTCATGATCTTGTCAGTTGTGACTTATGTATCTTGCATTCTAATTATTGTGCAGAGAAAATGGTTTGTAAGAATAGTAGTAACGCTGTTGATTCTTACTGGACTTTTATATGGACTAGACAGCGGGCTTGAAAATGTTTTTATGGACGAAATAACCATTCGCAACGATTTGATCACATCCTCAGACCAAAATAATGAAAGGCTCCTTCATCAAACGGATTTAAATGAGCGAGAAGAATTGCTACCTTCTAGGGGCTATCAGATTTATCAAAATATCCATAAGCTTCGTGAGAAGTTGGATTATAAGCAGATTTCAGAATTTGTAAAGTGGTTAACAGAAGAGCGTGGTCTTGCGGATAATCCCTATATTGACACCTATGAACGTGCACTTTTTATAATCTTGTCCTTTAGCATGGCAATTTTACTTTTACTTGTCATGCGTTATC